>JBPCWJ010000403.1:0-17793 GCA_051009635.1 Rhizobiaceae bacterium | reverse complement strand
ATCCAGTGCCGACATAGCGGGTTGAGACAATGGAACCAGTCTTTCCTTGCTCCCCTTGCCGATGATTGTGAAAAATCGCTGGCCGGTTCTTGCAACATTGGCGGGCAGCGAAACCAGCTCGCTGACGCGCATTCCGGACGCATATAGTAATTCGACCAGAACATGCAGCCTTTTCGCCCGACTGATTGCGGCGATGCTGCCCCTTTCCATTTCTGCTTCGGCTCGCGCCAACTCCAGTAATCTGCTTACCTCGTCGACGGTCATGACCTTGGGAAGATTTCTGCTCTGGCGCGGATTGGCAAGCGACCCCGACGGGTCATCCGTCCGTATTCCGTCCGCATAAAGGAATCTGTGAAACTGGCGAATTGCAGATAAGTGCCGGGCCTGCGTTGAAGATGCCATAGCGGTCTTTTCAAGTCCGGCAAGATGTTGACGAATATCATCTGAGGAAGAGTTCAGGAAATTACGGCCACAGCCGGATAAATGCCGCCCATAGGAACCAAGGTCCCGTTCATATGCCTCAAGTGTATTTTCCGCAGCTCCGCGCTCTGCGCTGAGCATTTCCAGAAAGGCTTCAATCAGGTGGGTATGCTTCAATGGCGATCATCCCCATTTAATTGGGAGAACTTTATTTGTTCAATTTGGACGCCGGCACTCTCAGGCTCATTTCGCGTTGATTTGGCTCGACAAATGTCGCCAACGCGAACATCCCGCCATAGACTAAACCGGCAAGAATTCCACATACTACAATAAACCGGATCAGACTGGGCATTTGGGTTCCTTTACGGGGATCGATGCCCCCAATACATCTTTTATAAAAAACCGTTGTCAAATGGCAAGTCGGCAAGACTTGCATGCGGTGAGGCTCATTTCTGATTCAAATCAGCTTGCGCGCCCGTAACCGGGGGCTTGACGCAAACCCACCGATAGTATGGAACGGAAATCAATACGGGTGAGACCCTTTGTTATGCACAGGAAATAAATGTACAAGATCCTGATCCATGGGAAATGACGAATTGAACCAGATCATCGTGCCACGGCTTCATGAACGGTCGATCGTATTTGTAGGAATGATGGGCTGCGGAAAATCGGCCATAGGCCGGCTGGTGGCGCAGGCACTTGCTCTTCCATATCATGATGCCGATGAAGAAATCGTGGCCGCAGCAGGAATGTCAATTCCCGATATTTTTGAGCAATTTGGAGAGGATTATTTCAGGAGGGGCGAAAACCGGGTTGTTTCGCGCTTGCTTGCGGAAGGCCCCACCGTATTGTCTTTGGGCGGCGGTGCTTTCATGAATGAGGATACGAGGGAATTGATAGACCGGAAGGGAGTTTCCATCTGGCTAAAAGCCGACATAGACCTGTTGATGAGCCGCGTCATGCGGAGACCGGATAGCCGGCCATTGCTCAAGGATTCCAATCCCCGAGCCAAAATGAAAGAATTGCTTGAAACCCGGACACCAATTTATAGTTTGGCAAACATTCATGTTGAATCATCCCGCAATTCAAAAACTGAAACCGCCGAATCTGTCATCCGGTCTCTCGAGAATTGGCTCGATGGTCAGACCGAAGACAGGCTCGCTCAGGAAAAACGATGAATCTGCAAATTGAAGTTGATCTGGCGGAACGAAGCTATCCCATCCGGATCGGTGGTGGTCTGCTGGAAAAGGTAGGGCAATTAATTGCCGAAATGCGCCCCGGGGCAAGAGTAGCCATTGTTACGGATACGAACGTCAATCAACTCCATGGCGACAAGCTTCGTAATTCCCTGGACAAATCCGGAATTTCGCATGTGACAATCAGTGTCGATGCAGGTGAACCATCAAAATCATTTCCTACACTTGTTTCCGTGACTGATGCACTGCTTGATGCCCGATTGGAAAGAAGCGACCTGTTGATTGCACTTGGCGGTGGCGTCGTCGGTGATCTGGCAGGGTTTGCAGCCGCCATTTTCAGGCGTGGCATGGATTTTGTCCAGATACCTACTTCCCTGCTGGCTCAGGTCGATTCCTCAGTCGGCGGCAAGACCGGGATCAATACAAGCCATGGCAAGAATCTCATCGGTGCGTTCCATCAGCCTATTCTGGTTCTGGCCGACACGGATTTGTTGCGTACCCTGCCCGAACGCGAGTTTCGCGCAGGATATGCCGAAGTCGTCAAATACGGTCTTATAGATAATCCGGATTTCTTTGACTGGCTTGAAGCCAACGCCTCCGAAATTTTCGAATTTGGTCCTGCGCTCGCCCAGGCGATCGCCACTAGTTGTGAATCCAAGGCCCGGATTGTTGCAGAAGATGAGCGGGAAACCGGGAAACGGGCACTATTGAACCTCGGCCACACCTTTGGTCACGCGCTGGAAGCTGCAGTTGAATATGACAGTTCCCGTCTTGTCCATGGAGAAGCCGTGGCCATCGGGCTTATGTTAGCCCATGAATTTTCAAACCATCTCAATGTTTGTGATGCAGACAGTGTCGAGCGGTTGCGCAATCACCTGCTGGACCGGCAATTGCCGACGCGAATTTCCGATATCAGCGGCGACTTGCCTGACGCGGCAAAATTGGGCGCAATCATCGCCCAGGACAAGAAGGTAAACAAGGGCAGGCTGACCTTCATTCTTACAAAAGGCCTTGGCAAATCATATATCGCAAATGACGTGCCTGGTGACGCCGTTGAAAATTTTCTGGGAGATAAATTATCATCATGACTACTGATCTTTGGATTTTGCTGGGGATCATCCTGTTGTTGATCGTCTTTTCCGGATTTTTTTCCGGTTCGGAAACTGCACTAACCGCAGTTTCGAGGGCCCGGATGCACAGCCTGGAAAAAAATGGGGATCATCGCGCAGGCATCGTCAACGCCCTGATCGAAAAACGGGACACGCTCATTGGGGCGCTGCTGATTGGCAACAATCTGGTCAACATTTTCGCGTCTGCGCTGGCTACCAGCCTGTTTATCCAACTGTTTGGCGTTTCCGGAGTGGCAATTGCCACGGTTGTTATGACAGTCGTCGTGGTCATATTTGCAGAAGTGATGCCAAAGTCATGGGCGATCGCAAATGCAGACCGCTTTGCGGTAACGGTAGCTCCGGTGGTGCGCTTGATCGTTTTCATATTCACGCCCTTCACCGCCGTAACGACTTTCCTTGTTCGCCGCATTTTGCGGGTTTTCGGTGTTCATCTCGACCGCACACACCCCATGTTGTCGGCTCATGAAGAAATCCGTGGAGCGGTTGAGGTACTCGCAAAGGACGGCTCGGTCATCAAGGATGACCGCTACCGGCTGGGCGGCATTCTCGATCTTCATGAATTGGAAGTCTCCGATATCATGATCCACCGCACCAAGATGATGTCGATAAATTGCGATGATCAGGCACCAGAGGCAATCCGGCAAATTCTGGAAAGCCCCTACACACGTATGCCTGTCTGGAAAAACGAGGCAGAAAACATTGTCGGGGTAATTCACGCCAAGGACGTGTTGCGTTTCATCGGAAATCACGAGGACCTTTCGAAATTCGATCTGATGAGGCTTGCGGCCAAGCCCTGGTTTGTTCCCGAAACCACTTCGCTGAAAGACCAGTTGAATGCATTTCTGCGGCGCAAGGAACATATTGCATTGGTCGTCGATGAGTATGGCGAGGTGCAGGGCCTGTTAACCCTGGAAGATATTCTTGAGGAGATTGTCGGCGAGATTGCCGATGAGCATGATGTAGAAGTAAGCGGCGTGCAGCCCCAGGGTGACGGATCAGTGATTGTCGATGGTGCCGTACCAATCCGGGACCTTAACCGGGCAATGGATTGGGATCTTCCCGACGAAGAGGCTACGACTGTTGCCGGACTGGTCATCCATGAGGCGCAGACCATTCCCGATGAAAAACAGGCATTCACATTCTACGGAAAGCGGTTCGTGGTTATCAGCAGGGAAAAGAACAGGTTGACCAAGCTGCGAATCCGCTAGGATCAGGACCCATTTTCAATTCTTCTGTCTGGAGCTTTCTTCGGGAGTATGCGCTTCGATCGCAAGCGCATGCAGACCTGCCTCGATCTCATCTGATGCCAGATCATTGATGGCTCGATGGCGCTCGATCCTTGTCATGTTTTCGAAATTTGAAGAGACAACCCTTATTCTCAAATGAGTCTCGCCAGTTCCATCGAAACTTTCCTGATGACCAGCATGCAGATGGCTTTCATTGATTATTTCAAGTTTTTGCGGATTGAGTTCGGCCTCAATTTTCTCCCGCAGCTTTGCAGAAAATCCCATATAATCTCCGTCAGATTGAATTTTGGGAATTGGCACTGGAATTTTGCCTCCATCTTATGGTAACTGAAATCCGGTTATCCAGACAAAAAACAATCGATTCTTTTGGCGAGCTATCGTTCAAAAGTCAATTCTTGTTTGAAGCGCTTACTAACACCATAATCGGCTCATGGACTTCAAATCAAAATATTTCGATAAGATCAGGATCGACAAGGGCAGGAAAAAGAAAACCGAGACTATTTCGGGTGTCTGCCAATGGGATGGGTGTGAGAAGCCCGCCACACATCGTGCACCCATGGGACGTGATCATGAAGGAAAATATCTGAATTTCTGCATCGACCATGTTCGTGAATACAACAAGACATATAATTATTTTTCCGGTCTCGATGACGATTCTATCGCAAAATATCATAAGGATTCCCTGACAGGCCATCGACCGACCTGGACAATGGGTGCAAACAATTCCGGTGCCGACGCACCGCACGAAGATCCCGGCCCAAAGGACCCGACTGCTGCCAGAATCAGGGCCCGGCTCGGACCGGGGGGCGCGCGCACCGGCGGGACAAGGCGCGCCAGGAAACTGCGCACGCTTGAGAAAAAGTCGCTGGATCAACTTGGCTTGCCGTCCACAGCAAAGGCAGAAGATATCAAGACGCGCTATAAAGAACTTGTCAAACGCCACCATCCTGATGCAAATGGCGGTGATCGCAGTACTGAAGAAAAGCTGCGGCAGATTATCCAGGCTTACAAATATCTGAGACAAGCTGGTTTCTGTTAATCTATTCAGATGCTAAAGAAACCTGCTGGCCACAACATCACCGGAGGAATTGGGGATGACAGAGGGCATGCCGGACACCGAGGTATCGGTCCGGAAGGAATTCAACATTGACTCGGATCTCATGGTCCCGGCGTTCTCCAGTTCCAGCGAGCACGTTCCGGATTTTGATCCCGATTACCTGTTTGACCGTGAAACGACCCTGGCAATTTTGGCTGGATTTTCCCACAATCGCCGTGTCCTGGTTTCCGGATATCACGGCACGGGAAAATCCACACATATTGAGCAGGTTGCAGCCAGGCTCAAATGGCCTTGTGTGCGTATAAACCTTGATAGCCATGTCAGCCGGATTGATCTGGTTGGCAAGGACGCAATTGTAGTCAAGGACGGGATGCAGATTACCGAGTTCAAGGACGGTATCCTGCCTTGGGCTTATCAGAACAACATCGCCTTGGTTTTCGATGAGTACGACGCTGGTAGACCAGATGTCATGTTCGTTATCCAGCGGGTTCTTGAATCATCCGGAAGATTGACCCTGATGGACCAGAGCCGCGTAATCCGGCCGCATCCGGCATTCAGATTATTTGCAACCGCAAACACGATCGGTCTGGGCGATACCACGGGCCTTTATCATGGAACTCAGCAAATTAACCAGGCCCAGATGGACCGCTGGTCAATGGTCGTCACACTGAACTACCTGCCGCATGACAACGAGGTGGATATTGTCTTGGCGAAGGTGAAATCCTTCAATACCGAGAAAGGCCGCGACCAAGTCTCAAAAATGGTCAGGGTTGCCGATCTTACCAGAAACGCATTCATGGCTGGCGACATTTCGACGGTGATGAGCCCGCGTACCGTCATCACCTGGGCCGAGAATACCGAGATTTTTGGTGATTTGGGTTTCGCTTTTCAGGTTACATTCCTCAACAAATGTGACGAATTGGAGAGGATCACCGTGGCTGAATTTTATCAGCGGGCATTTGGCGAGGAAATTCCCGAATCAACCGCTAATCTTGTTCTGGCCTGAAACAGCCATTTGTACAATGACAACCGGATATGAGCACAAGCAGCGGACCAGGAAGTAACAGCAGGAACAAGTCATCGGCTATTCCTGACTTCGAACCGCTGAAACAGGCGGTTGCCAACTGCGTTCGAGCAGTTTCCGGCGATCCGCACCTGGAAATTTCCTACACATCCGACAAACCCGCAATGATTGGTGAGGAAGTGCGCCTTCCCGAGCCGGGGCGAAAGATGTCGGTCAAACAACTGTCTATCCTTCGTGGAACCGGAGATGCCATGGCATTGCGCAAGGCATGTCATGACACAACCGTCCATGCGCGTCTCTCGCCTACCGGCGACAATGCTCGCGCAGTCTATGATGCTGTGGAACAGGCAAGGATCGAGGCGATTGGCTCCCGCCAGATGCCTGGAATTTCCGACAATCTGGCAGTAATGCACGAAGATAAATATTCGCGTACAAATTTTCCTTCTGCCGTAGACCGTGCCGATGTCCCGCTGGAAGATGCAGTCGCAATGGTGGTGCGTGAAAAGCTCACCGGACGGACTCCGCCTGAAAGCGCACAGAACATTGTTGATTTGTGGCGAGACTTTATTGAGCAGAAGGCAGGAGAAAATATCGACGCCCTCGATATCGATCTTGAAGATCAAACTGCCTTTGCTCATGCAGTTCGCGACTTGATCCGTGCACTAGACATGGGCGATGAACTGGGCGATTCGGAACCGGATGATTCCGATGACGAAGATGAAAACGATAATGAGGGTGAGACCGAGGATTCCCAAAGGGAAAATGAGGAATCTACCGGACAGGAAGAAAGCCAGCCCGAAGATGCTGAAGCCGATTCTGATGAACAGCAGCAGGGTGAAGCCGAAGCGGTTGATGCCGAAAGCGATGATTTCCTGGACGATGATGACAATGACACCGAGCAACCAGGTGAAGCCTACCGGCCGGAATTACCCTTCTCCCAACTACCCCCTGAAAGCGACTACAAGGTTTTTTCTACCGAATTTGACGAGATGGTACTCGCTGAAGAGCTTTGCGATGATGCAGAACTGGAAAGGCTCCGCAGTTTTCTCGACAAGCAACTGGCTCATCTGCAGGGCGTCGTGGGCAGGCTTGCCAATCGTCTGCAGCGGCGCTTGATGGCCAAGCAGAACCGGTCCTGGGACTTTGACCTCGAAGAAGGATATCTGGATACCGCAAGACTGTCTCGTATTATCATAGACCCAACCACACCACTCTCCTTCAAAATGGAGCGCGATACCGTATTTCGTGACACCGTTGTCACCCTTCTCATTGACAATTCGGGCTCGATGCGCGGCCGGCCGATCACGGTCGCAGCAACCTGTGCCGATATTCTGGCAAGAACGCTGGAGAGATGTGGTGTAAAAGTCGAAATCCTGGGCTTCACGACGCGCGCATGGAAGGGCGGACAGGCCCGCGAGAAATGGCTGCGCGCGAACAAGCCGCCCTCTCCCGGCAGACTGAATGACTTGCGCCACATCATCTACAAGAGCGCCGATGCTCCCTGGCGTCGTTCACGGCGAAATCTTGGCCTGATGATGCGCGAGGGATTGCTCAAGGAAAATATTGACGGCGAAGCGCTTCTTTGGGCCCATTCGCGGCTGATGGCCCGGTCAGAACACCGCCGCATTTTAATGATGATATCGGACGGTGCGCCTGTTGACGATTCAACTTTGTCGGTGAACCCTGGTAACTATCTGGAACGGCATTTGCGTCATGTCATTTCCGATATTGAGACCTATTCACCGGTTGAGTTGCTTGCGATTGGCATCGGACATGATGTGACGCGATATTATGATCGTGCGGTCACCATAGTCGATGCAGAAGAGCTGGCAGGTGCGATGACAGAACAACTAGCCTCGCTGTTTGACGAAGCATCGAATGAGAAAAGACCGATGGCGGCGACACGCAGGATGGCCAAAACGGGTTGAGAATGTTCAGGTGCAGATACGACTTGAAAATGTCGTTAAGTCAGTAATCACCAATTGCGTGATCCCTATCGCATTGGCGTTCGCATCCTGCGTTTCTTCAAATGCCCAGGAAGCTGTTCCTATTGGCATTACTGCTGCCAAGATCCTCAATTTCAAGCTTGGTGAATCCAATAATGACTTCGGCCGGCTGGAGTTTATCGGCGGTCTGGAACTGAAATCTGACAACCGGGAATTTGGCGGAATTTCCGGTTTCCGGTTTTTCCCGGACAGAACCAATTTCATCGCTGTGACCGATAATGGAATTGCTATCAACGGCACATTCAAACGTGATGTTGCCGGCGCGCTCGATGATGTGCTCCTCGCCGATATTTCACCGCTGCCTGATCCGAAAGGAAACCTGTTTACAAGGAAGCGGGACTCCGATGCCGAAGCGCTGGTATTGGTTGGGAACCGTGCATTCGTGGCATTTGAAAATAATGACCGGATTAACGCCTACACCATAGCCAATGGCAAGATCTACGGCGATCCGGTTTCGGTATTTCCAGAGGTGAAATCACTGCGATTGTCACACAATAAAGGACTGGAAGCACTTGCGAAGTCACCACCAAATCGGCAGGATTTCGAATTCATTGCAATAACGGAAGAAAGCCTGAACGCGGCAGGTAATCACCGCGCTTTCCTGCTGTCAGATGGCAATATTGGTGAATTATCAATTATCCGCATCGACAAATTTGGTGTAACCGATGCTGATTTTCTCGCCAATGGCGACCTGATTATTCTTGAACGATTCCACAGCACATTCAGCGGGCACAAGATACGGCTCCGGCAGATCAAAGGCGAAACCATTGTACCGGGCGCAATCCTCGATGGTGAGGTGATACTTGAAGCAGACACCGGTTTCCGGATAGACAATTTTGAATCGCTGGACATCTCGGTCGATGAGAAGTCCGAAACTTACCTGACGCTCATTTCGGATGACAATTTCTCAATGTTGCAGAATACAATTCTGCTGGAATTCAAATACCTGCAATAGCTGAAACTACGCCGGACGTGGCGCGTTCGCAGGCTGCAGCCGGTTCATCAGAATGCCGTATGGAAGCAGCATTGCTACACCAGTGGCAATTTTTACCCAGAAATCGCCAAATGCCAGGGAAACCCAAAGCGGAACCTCAGTTCCCATAAATGCTACGGGGAATCCAAGCGAACCGTCTTCCTGTCCTGTCATGACGTCCAGAACCGAGAAATACTCCGAAAATGCCAGGGAGAAGAAAAGGACCGTATCAAGCGCCGACCCCGCAATCGTCGAGATTATCGGAGCCTTCCACCAACTCAAGGCTCGCAACCGGTCAAAAATGGTTGCATCAAATAGTTGGGCGCAAAGAAATGCAGTTCCCGAAGCGATTGCAATACGGGGCGAGGCAAGAACAACCGAAAGGATTACCGCCAGAAAGAAGCCCGCATAGATAACCAGACGCGCACTTTTCAAACCAAAGCGCCTATTGGTCAAATCATTGACAAGGAAAGCTATTGGATAGGTGAATGCACCCCAGGTAAGCAAATCCGTGAGACCAAAATAGTCAAACGGGTAGCTAACAAGAATATTGGAGGCGACGACAACTGCGGCCATCGCCGCGATGAACGGCATTGTCTTTTTGATTGTTCCCATTTTTTTATCCTGGGTTATGGCACCAGCCGGAATTTCAGATACTCCCGACCGTTTGGAAGGACAGCCGGGATTGTGAATTTGGTTTCAAATCAAAAGTTATCAGGCAGATGCTGCTTCTGCCTGCTTTTTTTCAATCTGTTTTTTCAACAAACGCGCCCGCGGCGACAGATTGCTGTCAGAGGCTTTTGCCAAAAATGCATCAAGACCACCGCGATGTTCGACCGAACGCAGGGCATTTGCACTAATCCTCATTCTGACACGCTGATTCAGCGCCTCGCTCATTAACGTCACATTGACCAGATTTGGCAAAAAACGCCGACGGGTCTTGTTGTTTGCATGGCTCACATTATTGCCTGACAGAACCGTTTTACCGGTCAATTCACAACGCCTGGACATAATTTCTTCCTTGTAATCTCTGGTTCCCGTTCAGGTTAGTTGCCGTCAATTCGCCATATCGCCGGTCTAGCCTTTTGATGGCCGACCCGGTCAAAGCATGTGGCAGAACATGGCTGACTGAATTGTTAGCCCAGCCCACACGGCTCAAACCTCCGGGAAAGTCACGTGTCTATAGTGATCTGGCGTTAATGCGTCAAGACAAAGCTTGAGATTACCGCCGATTATGTGGCCCTGGTTCATATTGTGTTCAGGTGACAGTAAATAAACATCTTCCGGAGTTCGCGTTTCAGCCAATAGGATGGGAATATCCGAATGAATTCATCTTCAGAAATTTCAAAACGAGTTTCCTTAACAAAAGCGGGATTTGGTACACTCATCACCCTGGTATTTGGTAGCGCGGAATTTGCCCAGGCTGAACCAGCCCGGCACAAGACCAAGTGGGATGTTCGCTTTGGAATTATACCGGTCGGAAAGGCGACTTTCGATATCGAGTTTGATAGCGAATCCTATTCTCTGGGTGCTTCAGGAAAAACCGTCGGTGTTGCCGACATGATTGCACCGGGAAAGGGAAGCGCCAAAAGCCAGGGGCTGATTTCCGGTGACCGGATTGTTGCCATCGAACATGAGGCTGTCTTCATCGAAAAGAAGAAAAAGAAAGACAAGAAGTCTATCCTTGAAATGGAATTCGAGGATGGCGCCGTCAAGAAAGTATCTGTTGAACCCAAGAAGCGTGATTGGAAGAAGAGCAAAAAATGGGTCAGGATACTCGAGGAACAGCTAGTTGCCGTGATTGATCCGGCGAGTAGCATAATTGTTCCTGTTGCGCCGGAAAAGGCGAGAAACCCTAGAGCTGTTTGCAATCGAAATTTGAATATTTATGACGGCGATACCCGTTTCGACATCAAACTCAAATACAAATACACCAAACCAATAACCACCGATGGCTATAAGGGTGACGCCTACGTCTGCCAATTGAGATATGTGCCGGTATCAGGTCACAAGAAAAATCAAAGAAACATCGAATATATGAGTGAAAACAAGGGAATGGAAATTTGGCTGGCTCCGATGGAAAGATCGAACGTATTTTCGCCGATCCGGATCGAGGTTCCCACCTGGATCGGAAGGTTTACCGCGCTTCCGGAATATTTTGGTACATCTTCACGGTAAATGGTTTTTCTATCAAACCAATGAGATAGTTACCAAAAGATCAGTATTTGCTAGAAAATCCCTACGAACCACGCTAAAACCACCGCTCAATTTAAAGGGGACAATATTTCAACCCCGCTCACAGCAAATCCGCGAGATTTATCCTCGGCAATGACAATCAATAAGACTGCCAAACCAAATAACGAACGCGGGGTCATCGCTGTTCTTGGTCCCACCAACACCGGCAAGACCCATTTGGCTATTGAGCGCATGACTGCCCATGAAAGTGGTCTGATCGGTCTGCCATTGCGGCTACTTGCCAGGGAAGTCTATGGCAGGGTGGCTGATCGTGTAGGAGCGGCCAATGTTGCGCTGATTACCGGTGAGGAGAAGATCAACGCGGAAGGAAATGCTAGATTTCAGGTGTGCACAGTCGAAGCGATGCCTGATCAGACCAATGCCGCATTCGTTGCCATAGACGAAGTTCAGCTTGCCGCCGATCTTGAACGTGGCCATGTCTTCACTGACCGGTTGATGAATCTGCGTGGCCGCGATGAGACCATGCTGCTAGGCGCGGAAACCATCCGCAACACGCTCAATGATCTACTCCCCGGTATCAACATTGTAACCCGTCCGCGCATGTCGATGCTTACCTGGGCAGGACAGAAAAAGATCACCCGCCTTCCCCGGCGTAGCGCGATTGTCGCGTTTTCAGCAGATGAGGTTTATGCAATTGCAGAATTGATACGCCGCCAGCGCGGCGGCGCGGCCGTTGTTCTCGGTTCGTTGAGCCCCAGGACCAGAAACGCTCAGGTTGCTCTATACCAGTCAGGCGATATTGATTTTCTGGTGGCAACAGACGCCATCGGCATGGGCCTCAATCTTGACGTTGATCATGTTGCCTTTGCCCAGGACAGGAAATTTGATGGGCTGACCCACCGGAACCTGACGCCTGCTGAAATGGGACAGATTGCCGGACGCGCCGGACGCCACATTCGCGATGGCACATTTGGCGTGACCGGTCAGGTTGATCCATTTGCCGATGAATTGGTCCAGCGCCTGGAAACACATGAATTCGATCCGGTAAAGGTCTTGATCTGGCGAAACCGGGATCTTGATTTTTCCTCGATCAGTGATCTGCGCGCTTCGCTGGAAAAGCCTTCCGATCAACGTATGTTGATGAAATCATTTCCAGCCGCCGACCTGGTGGCCCTCGATAATCTTTCGCGGGTTGAACCGGTTACCAATGCCTGCGGAAATTCCGCACAGGTTCAACTACTCTGGGATGTATGCCAGATACCCGACTATCGGAGAATATCACCCGGCGAGCATGCCGAACTGCTCAGAAATGTCTTCCTTGATCTGGCTTCCTCCGGTTCGATCAACGAGGACTGGTTTGCAGATCAGATCAAGCGCAATGACAGGATGGATGGCGATATAGACATATTGTCCGCACGCATTGCACATATACGTACTTGGACATATCTTTCGCATCGTGCCGGCTGGCTCACCGATCCTGCTCACTGGCAGGAGAAAACAAGGGATATTGAAGATCGTCTGTCGGATGCGCTGCACCAAAGCTTGACAAAACGGTTTATAGATCGAAGGACAAGCGTTTTAATGAAACGCTTGCGGGAAAACGCCATGTTGGAAGCTGAAATCAGTCCTGAAGGAGACGTGGTGGTAGAAGGCCACCATGTCGGCAAGTTGGAAGGGTTTAGATTTACAACAGACGCTGTAGCCACAGGAGCAGATGCCAAGGCTGCTGCCAATGCGGCTACCAAGGCACTGGCAACCGAAATTGCCAAACGCTCGGAACGCCTTTCGGCAGCGCCAAATGGAGACATTGCGCTCGGTTCCGATGGCACAATGAGATGGCTTGGCGTTCCAGTCGGAAAATTGGCAAGCGCCGATGAAATTCTGAAACCAAAGGTCACGCTTCTCGCTGACGAGCTACTTTCGGGTAGCCATCGTGAACAGGTGAAGGGACGCCTCGATCGTTGGCTATCGCATCATATTGAAACAGTTTTGAAGCCGCTCATTGACTTGCCGGTTGACCAGGAACTTACCGGTACGTCCCGAGGTGTAGCTTTCAGAATTGTCGAGCAGCTTGGTTCTGTTGATCGAAGGGAAATATCAAGCGAAGTTCAGGGACTTGATCAGGACATACGAGCCAAGATGCGCCGGCACGGGGTTCGCTTCGGTGCCTATAACATATTCATTCCAGCCCTGCTGAAACCCGCTCCTGCCGAATTGATCTGTCTCCTGTGGGGGTTAAAAAACGGCCGCCTGGATGCTCCGGGGCTCACCGAAATTCCCAACATGTCTGCTGCCGGCAGGACTTCCTTCCCGCTGGACAAGGAGATTGATCCGGAAATCTATCGGCTTTGCGGGTTCCGTCTGCTGGGCGACAAGGCAGTCCGCATAGATATCCTTGAACGGTTGGCCGACCTGATCAGGCCTGCCGTTTCCTGGCGAGCCGCCGAAGGCTCTTCTCCTCCGGACGGCGCGATAGGTGACAGGTCATTTTACGTTACTCCGGCCATGCTTTCATTTCTTGGTGCGACGCATGACGGAATGGAAAAAGTGTTGAAGGATTTGGGATATCGCGGCGAAACAAAATCGCTTGAGGATTTTGAAAAGCTGAAACCTGCCCTGCCCGCTGACGCAACGGCACAGTCCAGGCCGGAGTCCTCTTCAGACCCTGCCGATCAGGCATCGACACCCAAAGCGGATGCTTCAGCAGAACAAAGTGCGACGAAGACAGAAGCCACTGACAACGTTGCCAGCGTGGATGCCAAATCTTCGGCAGATATTGTAGAAACCAATGGAGTAGACAAAACAGAATCGTCTGCGTCTGTTGAAACCGGCGGTGAAGACGAACAAAGAACCGTAATGATCTGGCGAACGCCCCGTCATGATCGCAATACCAATCGGCGGCAAAGACCTGGAAATCTTGCTGGCAAAGAGAACAAGTTTCCCGGCCGGAACAATGATCACAAGGGTAGAAAATCAAATCACGGAAATCGTCAGGGTGATCAGAAGGCCAATCGGAACACTGGCACAACCGGAAAACACCAGCCCCAAAGAACCCAAAAGCGTATCGATCCGGATTCTCCTTTCGCGAAACTGATGGATTTGAAGAAACAACTTGAAAAGGACGATGGCTGAAGAAGCAATCCGCATAGATAAATGGCTCTGGCATGCAAGGGTCGTAAAGACGCGTTCACTTTCCCAGAAATTGATTGCGGCGGGCAAGGTTCGTATCAACCGCGAAAAAACCACCTCCACCAGCAGATCCGTCAAGCCGGGCGACGTTTTGACGATCACACTGGAGCGTAAAATCTGCGTTTATGAGATATTGGCCATAGGAAAACGCAGGGGACCATTTTCAGAAGCGAGCAAATTGTACAAGGACCTTTCGCCTCCGGAACAAAAAATGAGCCAAAATGACAAGCCACCCTCTCCGCAAAAACGTCCGGACCGGCGCCAGCGTCGCGCTTTAGCGGAGTTACGGGGCAAGATAATCTGAGCTGAAGGAGCTTAGTGGAATTACTTTGCTGATCGCACGTTGCAAAGCAGCAAATCGACCTTGAAGACGGCTTGCAAACAATATACCCAACAATAATACCGGCAAAATATCCGCAGAGAGAATGAATGACCTATATCGTCAATGACAAGTGCATCAAATGCAAATATATGGATTGCGTTGAGGTCTGCCCCGTCGATTGTTTTTACGAAGGCGAGAACATGCTGGTCATTCACCCCGATGAGTGCATTGACTGCGGTGTCTGCGAACCGGAATGCCCGGCTGACGCAATCAAGCCGGATACAGAGCCTGGCCTAGACAAATGGTTGCAGATCAATACTGAGTACGCGGAAAAGTGGCCCAACATAACCATAAAGCGGGAACCGCCGGCCGACGCAAAGGAATTTGACGGGTTGGAAGGGAAGTTTGAGAAGTATTTTTCGCCCGAGCCAGGAGCTGGTGACTGATCAGTCATGGATACTGATGCTTCTTCCAAATCCAGCACGATATACCATCAACGCTGCTGCTGCTTCGCAATTGCGGGAAGAAATTGATTTTTCCTGCAAAATAGCCTATATTGTTCCGTAACGGTCAAAGAGGCTAACGGACATTCGTTCCAGAAACAGAATTCGAAGGATCCCCATATCGTATTGTTGGCTATAATGGCATTGTCCTCAAATACGGCCTTGCCGCCTTGCTGATTGACACGGAAAATAATGGGGTCAGGAAAAGCTTGGGCAACAAAACCCTTTCGGTGTAAATCCGGCGGGGCTTTCGTTTCCTTTGATTTTGAATTCTTGCTGAAATCAATTGTTCAGACTCTTAATAAGCCGCATGGGTTCAACTAGGAGTGCGTAAAAACATGGCAACGCCAAAAAAAACCACACAGCGTCACGGTTACAAGATCGGTGAGTATATAGTTTATCCGGCACATGGGGTTGGCCAGATTACCGCAATCGAAGAACAGGAAGTAGCTGGGCACAAACTTGAGCTGTTTGTCGTCGACTTTGAACAGGACAAGCTGACACTTCGCGTGCCGGTAGCAAAAATCGCCTCGGCCGGAATGCGTAAACTGTCCGAAACACCTGCTATCGAAAAAGCTCTGAAAACCGTACAGGGCAGAGCGCGGGTTAAACGTACAATGTGGAGCAGACGCGCTCAGGAGTATGAAGCCAAGATCAACTCCGGAGACTTGATTGCAATCTCCGAAGTGGTTCGCGATCTTTTCCGCTCGGAAAACCAGCCTGAGCAATCTTATTCAGAGCGTCAGCTTTATGAGGCTGCACTTGACCGGATGGCTCGCGAAATCTCTTCCGTGAACAAGATATCCGCGACAGAAGCTGTCGTGTTGATCGAGAAGAACTTGGCAAAAGGCCCGAAACGCGGCGTGAAGCCTGAAGATGATCAGCAGGAAGAAGCTGCCTAAATCATCTTCGAAAAATAAATATGATTGAACCCGGTACAAAGCGTGCCGGGTTTTTTCATTCACGTCGAGGTGAGAAACTGTTACCGGTTCGACTAATCCAACTTTGAATTCCTTGCGTATAGTGTTGGCGAAAGGGAAGTTGGATGAACACAGACAACTATGCCGGAAACAAGATGATGCGGGCGGCGATTTCCGCACCATATCTTGAACGTGAAGAAGAACACCAGCTTGCATTGCGGTGGTCGGAAAATCAGGACCAGGAAGCACTGCATAAGCTGACCTCAGCCCATATGAGACTGGTGATTTCGGTTGCTGCCAAATTCCGAAGATATGCAATATCAATGAGCGACTTGATCCAGGAAGGCCATATAGGTCTGCTTGAAGCCGCAGCCCGTTTTGACCCGCATCGTGAAGTCCGTTTCTCAACTTATGCAACCTGGTGGATACGGGCCTCGATACAGGATTTCATACTTCGAAACTGGTCTATTGTCAGAGGAGGAACCTCCTCCAGCCAGAAATCCCTTTTCTTCAATCTGAGAAGGCTTCGTGCGAAAATCGCAAGCAGTGGCGAACCAGCAAATTCGTATGAGATGTATACGAAGCTTTCAGACGCAATAGGCGTGTCCGTCGCTGATGTTGCTACCATGGACGCCCGTTTATCCGGTTCCGACATGTCCTTGAACATGAACGTTTCTGATGAGCATGAATCAGGTTCCGAGAAACAGGACTTTCTAGTTGATGAAGCACCATTGCCTGACGCCACGGCTGAACTGTTGATAGACACCGAACGCCGTCACGGCTGGCTAAATGACGCAATGGAAGTGCTAAACGAGCGGGAAAGGCTGATCATTCAGCGCAGACGGTTGAGCGAGAACGGTGCTACGCTTGAAGAACTGGGTGGAAAGCTGGGAATTTCCAAGGAACGGGTGCGTCAAATAGAAAGCCGGGCCCTGGAAAAACTGCGCGCGGCACTGGTAAATTCCGACAAGGGCTGGACCGGCGCATTTATTTCCTAGAGTCGGGCCTGTCTAACTGTCAGTGACAATCTTGACCTTTTCGCCTGGCTCCAGTTTGGCGCCAAGCCCTAAGCCGTTTATGAGATTGAACATCCTAAGTCCGGAATTACCGACTTTCATCCTGGCTGCCAATGTGCCGATATTCTCCCCTGGGGAGACAGTAACAACCTTCAATCTAAGGGGAGCAAGGCTGGCTCGCTCGCTTTCCGTCAGCTTTCTGAAACTGGATGTAATCTCTTCCGAAATTGCGACCGGATCATCCGAGCCGGCTGGAACGGCAGTTATAAATCGGTAGACCTGTGATCCTGTCTGAATGATCTTTATTCTGAAACGCCAGCCCTCTGCCAATGCATCCGCATACGCAAATTTGAGGCCTGCATCCGTCACACCTACGCCAATCGTATCCCGCATCAATCCGTTGATCCAACCGCTCTTCAGATAATCTTCCAGTGATTGCCATCTACCAATAACTGCGGCGTCAAACCGGGTAGCCGCTTCACCCGGCCCGGTGATGATTACGGCCTTTGGCTGGTTATCAATATTGGCATTTTCAGGAACCGAGAAAGTAATTCCAAGTCCTGAATGGGAGAAATTCTGCCCCCGGACATATCC
>JBPCWJ010000402.1:0-4006 GCA_051009635.1 Rhizobiaceae bacterium | reverse complement strand
GCATTCCGCCGGAGAAATGCCGTACTGTTTTTGACAAGTTCTCCCAGGTCGATGGTTCAGCCACGCGCAAGCATGAGGGAACAGGCCTTGGCCTTGCGATTGCTTCCTCGCTGGTGGAATTGATGGGTGGTGAAATGGGTGTCGAGAGCAAGGTCGGCAAGGGCTCGACCTTCTGGTTCTCCATCACCCTGCCTGCCCATGGCGAGGCAGAAGATGAACAGGCACCTGCCGTTCCGATCGATGTGACCGGCTCACGCATCCTCATTGTCGACGATAATGCAGTCAACCGGGCAATTCTGCTCGAACAGATGCAGGCATGGAAATTTGATGCTGCCACTGCTTCATCCGGTGCCGAGGCAATAGAAATATTGCAGGTAGCGGCTCGTCACGGCATGGCAGTGGACTGCGTCATTCTTGACTATCACATGCCGGAAATGAACGGCGAGGAAGCCGCAAGGATCATCCGTGGCGATCCGATGCTGAAAGAAACATCCATCGTCATGCTCACCTCTGTTGACCAGACTGCCGAAGGAAAGGCATTTTCCTCGCTTGGTATCAATGGCCATCTCACAAAACCGGCACGATCCGCACAACTCCTTGATACTCTTACACAGGCACTGGAAGATTCTGCTTTTCGCAAGGATGGAGAATCGGTGGATGGCAAGGCCATCGCTGCAGCACGCATGATCGGCGAAATGGAAGTATCCAAAGACGATCAGGCAAATCTGCAGGAGGAGCAGACAATTGCCGATGTGGAAAAACATCTGCTGGATATGGCTGAAGATCTGGCCGAATCCCAGCCAGCCGCATCTATTTCACAGCCATCTGTTGAAACCTCCTCCGCTGCTGGAGACGCCGATACCGTAAATGTGCTGCTGGCTGACGACAATGAAGTAAATCGCATTGTGCTGTCGCAAATATTGAAAACCACCGATCTGAGTTTTGTTACCGCAAGGGACGGTGAGGAAACCATAGAGCTCTATCACCGGACAAATCCGGAAATCATTTTACTGGATGTTTCCATGCCGAAGATAAATGGTCTTGAGGCAACCAGGGCGATCAGGAAATCAGAATTACGCAGCGGACGCCACGTGCCCATTATTGGCGTCACCGCCCACGCTTTGAAAGGTGACATGGAGATATGTCTGGAAGCAGGCATGGATGATTATCTCTCAAAACCGGTCTCTCCCGACATGCTGATTGCCAAAATCGAGAAATGGCTGGAAAGAAAACTGTCAAGAAAAGCTGTTTGATCAGATAATTTCCGCAGCCCAAATTGACAAACGGGCGGCGACAGGCTTTGTGATCGCTGTTGATTTTCCGTAATTGGAAAAGCCAGCAATCACTGCAACACTTGAATGCTCTGATTTTGCCAATGAGTCTGACTACTTCGGATATCGGAATTATTCGCCTAGAACACGCAATTGATCTTGAATTGCCCTCCTATGAAAGTGAACTTGCAGCCGGGATGGATTTGCGTGCCGCTTGTCAGGACACCGTTCAATTGGAACCCGGCAGCCGCACACTTGTTCCCACAGGATTGATATTTGAAATTCCGCCAGGATTTGAGGGTCAGATTAGGCCGCGATCCGGGCTTGCATTCAAGCACGGGATTAGCTGCCTGAACTCACCAGGTACAATTGATGCAGATTATCGCGGCGAGGTGAAGGTTCTGCTTGTTAATCATGGCGGCAAGAATTTTCTGGTGGAGCGGGGCATGCGCATTGCCCAAATGGTGATTGCCCCTGTTTTCCAGGCCAGGATTGTTGAACGCTCTGAACCTTCTGGTTCCGCGCGCGGATCAGGCGGCTTTGGTTCCACTGGCGTTTAGGGTCAGGACTCATTGATTGATCCAGAAGATGATGGTCACCGCAATGCAGATTGATGACATGAATGTATGTGCGCATCGGTCATATCTGGTTGCTAAGCGCCGCCAGTCTTTCAGCTTTGCAAACATGCTCTCAATCTTGTGACGTTGTTTGTACAAGCTTTCGGAGTAGCTTCTTGGTGCAGTACGGTTTGATCGATGTGGGATGCAGGCTTTGATCTTACGGGCATTCAGTGCATCCCGGACCTCGTCGCTGTCATAGCCTTTGTCGCCAATCAGGACTTTGGCATTCGGCATCGCCGGATAGATCAGCTTCGCCCCAATATGATCGGAAAGTTGGCCTTCACTCAAGCACAGAACCAACGGTCTTCCAATGCCGTCGCACAGAGCATGAAACTTGGAGTTCAGGCCACCTTTGGTCCGACCAATACGGCGAGGAACAGCCCCTTTTTTGCCAGACTACAAGCAGTCCGGTGCACTTTCAGGTGAGTTGCGTCAATCATGACAGTGTCTGGTTTGCCCCCGGCAGTCACTAAGCCGCTAATTATTTGATCAAAAACACCCATTCGTGACTAGCGGATAAAGCGATTGTAGAGCGTCTTGTGCGGCCCATAAACTTCAGGCGCATCCCGCCATCTCAGTCCGTTTCGGATGACGTGGATAATTCCGCTTATTACACGCCTATCATAGACACCGGGTCTTTCGTGGGATCGTGGGAAGTAGGGTTTGATGCGCTCTAGTTGAGGTTTGGTGAGCCAAAATTTATCAGACATGTGCAGGTCCTCCTGCCCATTTGAATCACATCCCGAATTAGATTTGAATCCTTGAAGTTGCGAATGGCCTATATGCGGACAGAGCAGTCATTTGCGAGTTCGGCGATGACATAAAAGTTTAGGTATGCAAATCTGCATCCAATTTGCAATTTTTGAGGTTTACCATGACAAATTATTCCAGGCGCCATGCAATAGCCATTGGAGCAGCGACTTTGGCAGCGCCAGCATTGGTCACGCGTGTGAATGCTGATAGCTCGGGATCAAACATAGTACTGGTGCACGGTGCATGGCATGGAGCATGGGCGTGGAAGGACGTAGTACTTTTGCTGACACAAATGGGTTTTCAGGTATCGGCATTGGATCTTTCGGGACTTGGAGCCAACTATCACCGCCAAGCACCTGAGGTCGGGCTCCACGTTCATGCACAAGATGTCCTAAATCACTTGTTCTTCAATGATATAGATAATGCATTGGTTGTCGCTCACTCGTATGGTGGTGGCGTATTGTCTGAGGCCTTGGTTGGGGACGCTGAGGGCCGAATTGGCCACGCTCTATATCTCGATGCTTTCAGGCTGGAAGAAGGTCAGTCAGTTGCCGGGGTTCAGAGTGAGGAACTCGTGGAAGGAATGACAAAGGCGCAATCCGAGGGGCAGATGATACCTCCCAGACCCGTGGAAACTTGGGAAGCGATTTGGGGAATGGTTGGTCCAGCCGTACAGTTCGCGGCACCTCGGGTTATGCCAATGTCTCCAAACTGCTTTTTGGAAACTGTGCGGGGCGATCCATTCTCAGGAGACCGCCGATACACGTACATGAGGTGCAGACAGAACGATAATGATCACTTCAAAAGCTTTCTGCGAGCCTCGGAGGCAGACCCTCGGTTTGACGCTACTGAAGTCGATGGCCATCACAATATCATGGTGCTTGATCCGGCCCGTATGGCCAACGCTATATCAGCCGTTCTCTGAGGGGCCAATGCTGGCAGATTGAAATGGACCAATAAACGATTTGGGCTCACAGCCGTCATTCGGTATCTGTGAAATTAATGGGTCCTGAGCCTAGTAAATCTATTTTCTAGACAGGTTTTGCTTCCTGAACCTTGATCATCGGTACTTTGTCATCTGGAGCGTCCGGCATTTTCACGATGGTCAGGTCTACCGGATCACTTACGCCTTCAACATTGGTTGTTATATTCTCACCGGCAAGTTCGCCCGAAAATCCTTGTTCGAGAGCCGCGTCCCATGTGACCCGGTCACAAAGGCAGTTTGAACCCAATACCTTGTTTTGCTTCTCAAGTTTTGCAGAGAGATTGACCGCAGGACCAATGACGGTCATTTCCAGCCGGCCACCCATTCCGATTGCGCCCCAGGAAACTTCACCGGTCGCAATTCCAATGCCAATTTGC
>JBPCWJ010000401.1:0-2924 GCA_051009635.1 Rhizobiaceae bacterium | reverse complement strand
TTTCAGGCTTCGCGCTTCCACATTTGCCGGTGGAGCTTCGATCTGGTTATGCAATATAATGTCTGCACGGGAACGCTTCCGGTTTTTTCCGGGTTTCGAATAAGGAGCAGGAATAAGTCCCGGTTCGGCATAAAAATAAGACAAGACACCAGCATCGCCGTGAAGTTCGGTAATGTTTCTGTCGCCGATACTCGTATTGACTTCGACGGGAGCCAGTGCTCCAGGAACAGCAATTGCTCCTCGCAAGATATCCCGGAACAAGGACAGCCCGCGTTCATCACCCAATTTTGCAATGGCACCCATATTCCAGACGGTAAGCTGGTTGGCGTCTATGTTGGCGGTTGCAATCAAAAGACGGCGTCCGCTTTCATGCTCAGCGGCGATCTTTGCCAGAAGCGGCCCGTCTACATATTGGGCAATCAATTTGTCTATGCCGCTTGCCGGATACAGGGCAGGGCCACTGACTGCAGCAAAGACATTTGGACGGCCGATGACCTTGCCAATCTCTCCGCTGGTATAGATTTTTTCAATCTGGCTATCGCCTCGTGAGCCGATGAAGGCAAAGGGAGCAATAAGGGCACCGGTCGAAACCCCGGTTACAATCTCATATTCCTGCCGCCTTCCAGATTCCGTCAATCCCTTCATGATCCCGGCGCCGTATGCGCCATCGGGTCCGCCGCTGGACAGGGCGAGTATGTCGAAACGACCATCGGCGGGAGGTGGTGGCTTGCCGCCTTGAGCAGCGCTCCAGCCCAATGCGGATTGCAGATCAGGGTCACGGCCGGGGAAGAATCGTAGCCCGTATTGGCCATATACCGATGCTCCCACCAATTCATCAATTGTATAGGGCGTGCGAACGCTCGCGGTGACGCAACCGGCCATCATCACGGTGCAAACAAACAGAATTGCCAATCGAACTGATTTCATTGCCAATAATTCACGGAGATCCGTAAGAGGTTCTGACCTTGGGGTTCTGGTACCATTCAATACAAGGTTTGATTAAATTCCGCCAATGCCGAGTTCCGGCATTTGCTACTCTGGTTCCTGCAATACCGGTGTCGGCTTTCCGTTCTCATCAAGTGCTACCATCACAAACCGCGCCTTTGTGACCATTTCACGATGGGTGGACAGATATCGCTGTGCCCAGGCTTCCACATCCAGGGTCATTGAAGTGCGACCGATGATTGCAACATGTGTGTAGATCGACAGTGTATCACCAATCTTCATCGCTTCGCGGAAGGCCATTTCGTTGACAGCAGCGGTAACGACCCTTGTGCCTGCGCGTTCTGCTGCGCGAATTCCGCAGGCTAGGTCCATCTGCGCCATCACCCAGCCACCGAAAATATCGCCTGCTGCATTGGCATCGGCTGGCATGGCCAGAGTTCTCAGGGTCAGTTCACCGGATGGATTGCTCATTGAAAGGCCTTTTCAAGATTTCCTGACTGGATTGCCGTTCGGGTTGATGCCTCATTGTATCCCGACAATCAAGATGGTCAGTATGCAGGTTCTGGCAGGCGTTCAGTGACGTTGCATTCACCGGCAATTTGTTTAAGCTGGTTGGCGGGGTCGCATGCAAGTAGCTTTTAAGTGGTTGATCCAGCATGAATTTGTCCGAATACGGCGATTAGATGAATTTCTTTCTGCCGGGTGATTCAATGACCACAAACGGTTTTTTGTAAGAGTGACAATCGAGTAACTGTTCTAATGTGAAAACCGAAAGGAATTCGGAAATGAGGAAATTGACATTGAGTCTGGCTCTCGCGGCAGCGTTGGCGGTAACGCCAGCGGTAACAGGCGGAGATCAGGCGCAGGCCAGCAGCAAGTTTTGGGGAGGGTTGGCTGCTGGAATTGGAGCTGCATTGGTCGTAGGTGCCATTGTCAGGGCCGGTCAGCGGCACTGCCACGCGGGAGCTTATTGTCATGCACATGGTTATGCCGGACCGGGCCATTATCACCAGGCATATGGTGCTCCAATCCTATATGCCCAACCGGCTTATGCGGCACCTCCTCCTCCACCTCCGCCGGTAGCTTCCGGCTATCCTGATGTGCATTATCAGTGGTGTTCGGCAAAGTATCGCTCCTATGATATTGCCTCGAACTCCTTTCAACCGTTTGGGCCCAATCCACGCAGGGCATGTATTTCACCCTATATTCGATAAAGTGAATTGTTAATTTGGTCCGGTCTGGCATAATAACATACCGGATCAGGTATTTGCGTGTGCTGGGCATTGGACCGGCGGCTGGGGTGCCAATACAGCAGGCGAAGGTGCAACTCCGAGTGAGAGGAGAGCAGCATGACTTCGAGCAGACAGGGCAGGGCACTGGCAGCAAAATATGAAGATAATCAGATTGCCAGGCTGATTAGAATCCTCGCCATAACGCTTATTGCTACTGCATTGATAATCGGCTTTCAGGTAAAACCGGCCAATGCGGGCGGTAAATGGGTAGCCGCCGCGGTTATTGGAGCATTGGTTGGTGGAGCAATTGTCCATCATGCCTATAAACACCGTTATTACCGTGGCCGGACTTACGGTGCATATTACCCCAAGCGCAAGAAATATTATCGCAAGAGAGCCTATCGCAGGCATTATTACAGACCGGTTTATTACAGGCCGGTGGTTGTCGTGCCTGTGCCAGTCTTCGGCGTTGGTTACTATCACTGGTAGGATTTTCGCTAACTGAATGCACTTTTTAACAGGTCCAGCTAACGATTTTGCATTGGGCGCGAATTCCTCGCGCCCTTATCGAATTTAGAGATGACTGATTATTGAGCACAGAATTGTGTTTCGAGAACACAGCTTATTGTTGAGACCATGTGTACCAAAATGCACAATTCAGACTATATTCATGTGCGATATTGTTAATTCCAACCTGCTGGCGGCGCTTTGCGCGGATAGGCTGGATGGAAAACGTTTGTGGATCAG
>JBPCWJ010000400.1:0-7578 GCA_051009635.1 Rhizobiaceae bacterium | reverse complement strand
GTATTCGCTTTTTGATCCGCGCGCCTTGGCTGTCAGTACGTAGATGCCGGGTTGTTTTTCCGTAAGAACATCATTCACGGGGAAACTGGTCGTTACTTCCCGGTTTTGCTCCGAATCTAGATCCAGTGTCCCCTTCCAGACAGCCTGACCGAGATCATCCCGGACTTGATCTATGGAATACCCTCCGAGCTGGCTTAAAAAATCAGACCCATTCAAGAGGTTTGCAAGGGCACGATCTCCAATGCGAAACAGTTCCAATTCGGCCTGATCAGCATTTATGCCGATAACTGGAATGCCCTGACGCATCTGCCGCGGCAAAACAAAATTCTCGCCTGAAAAACGGACGGAAGCCTGCCGGTCGCGAATATAGGAATTTATGGTAATCGGTAATTCGAGAACCTCATCGACGGTCGATGGCAGCCCTGCACGAAAAGCAATGCGATAGTTCTCGCCATGATCAAGCCCGCTAACGCAAATCTGCCGGTCTTCAACGTCTATTGCTCCGGATGTCCTGCCGTCCACGGTGACAAAGTCAGAATAATCCACGCCATTCTTTGCCAATGGTTCGCTGAACTGGGCGCAGATTCGCGGATTATTGCTCTCCGCATCGACAGTATTGCCGGTTATTCGAAAACCCTCGCGGCTACGTAAATCCTTATAGGTGGCCGACAACTCAGGCGAGGCAACCAGTTCCAGACTTTTCTTGTAGGCTGTCAGTGCCGGGCGGAAAATGCTCTGATATTCAAGTGCCTGACCCAGCAGTTTAAGGGCTTCAGCCCTTTTTGAAGTCGTCCGCGTCTGTCGATAGGCGTTGATCGCGGTACTGGAACCCATTTGACGAATGGTCCAATCCCCTCCCCCATTGGCGCGCACATATCTCATGATCGCCCGCGAAACGGCCAGCCAATTATCAACATTATCCGGGTCACTTCCGGCCACAGATTTGATGACTTCTGCCGCAGCCTGGGTATTGCCCCCAGCCAGCATCGCGATCACATTATTCAACAGTTCCGCATTACTCGCGATTGTACCCCGCCCTGCCTGCGCCTCTGCCTCGCGGCGAAATGCTTGTGCATCTGCATTCTCAGTACCTGTCAAAAAATCCAGCGCTGGCGCTGGTCCGATGTCGCGCTCGCGCGCAACCTCAACAATTTTACCCGCGATTGCCCCTTCAAACGGCTTTAACTCTCCGAAATCACTTTTCAGAAAGCACCAGGCCGCTTTTGTATTGTAGGTAAATGCCCTGCATTGGGGATCATCGATACAGCTTTGCTGGCACTGCTGTAGTGAGATGTCCTGTTCCGCACGTAAATCAAATCCGAAATAATCCCCATCAGGAGAAATTTGGACACTCCGCTCAATTTCCTGCGCGATGGCCGGTATCACGCCCGCTGAAACAAAAAAACTTACCAGAAGCAAAGCAATCGAGCGTGGCACCATAAAATCTCTCCCAAATGTGAACCGGCAGACCGGAGATCAGCCTACGTTGGGATTGTGTCAACACCAATATCTCAACCAGGTTTTCCCGGAGTATATCCAGATGATCAGCAAGAAATTTTCTACTTGCGAATGATTCTCAAAAGCTTGACTTTTGCGAATAGTTCTCATATTCATTATCAATAGCAAATCAACAGCTTGGGTTCTGGCCAGGGAAATTATGGACAAAGTATTGAATCTAAATCGTTTTCGTCGAATTTCATTGTTTTTCCTGTCAATGCTTGTTGCATTGGCACTGGCTGTTTTTCCTGCAAAATCTGAATCTGATAAAATAAAAATCATCGCGACAACGGGAATGATTGCCGATGCAGCCTCGCGTATTGGCGGCGATTTGGTGGAAGTTACTGCGCTGATGGGACCGGGCGTTGATCCGCATGCATATCGGCAGACCCGCTCGGATATTGTGGCCATGACGCGTGCCGATCTTGTGCTGTGGCACGGGCTTTATCTTGAAGCCCAAATGGAAGAGTTTTTCAAAAAACTAGCGAAGTCCCGAAATGTGGTAGCGGTCGCCGAAAGCCTACCGAATGAGCTTCTGATCGGCCACGAAGACTATAATGACAAGAAAGACCCTCATATCTGGATGGATCCGAAGCTATGGGCGCAGGCAATGCCGGCAATCAGCAAGGCCCTATCATCTATCCAGCCCGAATCACGGGCCGTATTTGCTGCCAATGCTGCCCAATACCAAAATGAACTGGAACAGCTTTCTGCCTACGGGAAGAAAGCAATTGCAACAATCGATCCTGATAGCCGCTATCTGATAACTGCCCATGACGCGTTTAATTATTTCGGGCTGGCTCATGATTTTGAAGTCATCGGAATTCAGGGAATTTCCACTGAAAGTGAAGCCGGGATTAACCGGATGTCGGAGCTGGTGGACCTGCTGGTTGATCGCCGGATCGGTGCCGTTTTCGTTGAATCTTCAGTTTCAGACCGCAATATCCGCGCACTGATAGAAGGAGCGGCAGCCAAAGGCCATGAAGTGGTTATTGGCGGCGAACTGTTCTCCGATGCCATGGGCGTTCCGGGTACTTATGAAGGCACCTATCTGGGCATGCTGGATCACAACTTCACGACAATTACAAACGCACTCGGTGGGGATGTTCCTGACGGGGGAATGGCAGGAACGCTTTCGCCTGAAAGCTGATACTGCCAATAACAAGGATAAAAAATGCAACCGGCCCTTTCGCTAGCTACAGAATATGGAGTAACCGTCGAGAATTCGGTTGATGATCGGCTTTCACCCTTATCGATCCGGGAAATGACCGTTTCCTATGGCGAAAAACCTGCCCTGTTTTCAGTGGATACAACCATACCAGCCCATAGCATGACTGCGATTGTCGGCCCGAACGGTGCAGGCAAGTCAACGTTGTTGAAGGCTTCCCTCGGTATCGTACCCCGTCTTTCAGGTACCGCGAATGTATTCGGGAAACCGGTAGAGGAAATGCGGCACCGGATCGCCTATGTCCCGCAGCGAGCCTCCGTCGATTGGGATTTCCCTGCCCGCGTAATCGATGTGGTCATGATGGGGCTGTATCCCCGACTTGGCCTGTTGGGTTTGGTGAAACCCGGCCAACGCAGGAAAACGCTGGAATGTCTCGAGCGTGTTGGCATGGCCGAGTTCGCCGAACGTCAGATCGGACAATTATCCGGCGGTCAGCAACAGCGCGTTTTTCTCGCCCGCGCCCTCGCCCAGGACGCAGATCTTTATCTTCTCGACGAACCCTTTGCAGGTGTTGATGCTGCCACTGAAAAAGCCATCATATCGGTCTTGAAGTCGCTCAAGGAAAATGAGCGAACCGTCGTCTGCGTCCATCATGATTTGGCGACTGTTGCCGACTACTTCGATCACGTACTTCTGATCAATGTACGAAAGATTGCAGACGGTCCGGTCTCGACGGTCTTCAATAGTGAAAACCTGCAGGCGACCTATGGCGGCAGGTTGGCCACGACACATATCGATCAGTTGAAGCTTCCAGCCTCCTGAACCAGCCATGCTTGACGGCATATTATCAGCAATTCTTCTGCAATCCGGCTACAACGCCACGCTGGTTTCCATAGGCGCATGCCTTTTGGGAATTGCCGCAGGCACAGCAGGAACATTTCTGTTCCTTCGCAAAAGGGCGTTGATAAGTGATGCGGTAGCCCATGCAACCCTGCCTGGCGTAGCGATCGCTTTCATCATGATGGTTTTATTTGGCGGTGATGGCAGAAATCTTGCCGGGCTACTGATCGGCTCTGCGATCACTTCCCTTATCGGATTGCTCGCTGTCGGATGGATCACGAAATTTACTAGACTGGCAGAAGATGCTGCCATTGGTGCAGTACTTTCGGTGTTTTTTGGCGCAGGCATTGTTTTGCTTACTGTTATTCAGACCATGTCAGCTGGCAGGCAAGCAGGGCTTGAGGGATTTCTTTTGGGTTCAACCGCCGGGATGCTCTACCAGGATGCAGTTATTATTGCGGTTGGCGGAGCCCTCGCTGTCATCGCAATATTTATCCTGCGGCGCCCAATGACGCTTGCAGCCTTTGACCCTGAATTCGCTACATCGCAGGGACTAAATGTCCATAGGATAGACCTGGCCACCATGGGGCTTGTCATGGCGGTTACTGTTATCGGGCTGAAAATAGTTGGCCTGATCCTGATCGTTGCAATGTTGATCATACCTGCGGTAACCGCCCGTTTCTGGTCCGACCGGGCAGAGCGCGTCGTGATTCTGGCGGGTGTGTTTGGAGGAATTGCCGGTTATACCGGCTCTGCGATTTCTGCTTCGGCACCCGATTTGCCTACGGGCCCGATAATCGTTCTCGTCAGCTTTGCACTGTTTTGCGTTTCATTCCTGTTCGCCCCGCAGAGAGGAGTGCTTTCGGCCCTTATCCGGCATCGCCGCTTCCAATTGCTTGTCCATCGTAGACAGGGGTTACTCGCAATAGCCCATGGCGAGAGGATTTACGATCCTCTGACATTGTCTACCCTGCGTAAAGCAGGATTCATCAGATCTGACGGTGTAGCGACTGAAAATGGAACTGCACAGGCATCGAAAACCCTTCGCGATGAAATGCGATGGAAAGTGGCCCGCAGAATTCATCAGGACGAGGTTGTTTCCACCATGTATGACGGTTTGACCCCGATAGAATCGATCCTGACACGCGACCAGATTGCCGAGATCGACAGCCATATTCCCACCGCCGATACCATCAAGGACAACAAGTGATGGGCGCAGAATTTGTACAATTGAGCCTGACACCGATGCTGATCGGAACATTGGCGGCAATTGCCTGCGCGCTGCCGGGAAATTTCCTGATACTCAGACGACAGGCATTGATTGGAGATGCCATCAGCCATGTCGTTTTACCGGGTATTGTGGTTGCCTTCCTTATAACCGGGACTATCTCGACCTGGCCCATGATGTTTGGTGCTGCCGGTGCCTCCATTGTCGCCGTCATCATGATCGAGGCAGTCCGGCGCTTCGGAAAAATCGAACCGGGCGCAGCTATGGGGGTCACATTCACTTCAATGTTCGCAGCCGGTGTTCTACTGCTGGAACAAAGTGACACCAGCTCGGTCCATATCGATGTTGAACATGCGCTCTACGGCAATCTTGAAAGCCTGATCTGGCTGGAGGCTGAGGGCTGGGGATCCTTGGTCGATCCGGCCACTTTGTCTACTTTGCCACCGGAGCTCACGCGTATGGCCACGGTGGCCGTCCTGATCATGCTGGGAACCTGGATATTCTGGCGACCCCTCAAGATTTCCACTTTTGACGAGACCTTCGCAAACTCGGTCGCCATTCCTGTAAATGCAGTTGGGTTCATGCTTGTGGTATCAGCCGCAATTGCAGCCGTTGCGGCGTTCGATGCAGTCGGTTCCATCATCGTCATTGCCATGTTCATTTGCCCGCCTGCCGCGGCCCGTCTGATGACCAACCGGCTCGAAACACAGATTGCCTGGAGCATAGTTTTTGCAATTCTGTCTGCGGTGCTGGGATACATTTTCGCAGGCTACGGCCCGCAATGGATCGGTCTCGACAATGCGGTAAGCGCAGCCGGTATGATCGCGACTGTTTCCGGTTTGTTACTTGCACTTGCATGTTGTTTCGCCCCTCATCGCAAGAGGATGGGTGTAGCCGACAATACGGCACGATAAACGCGACCAGCGGCCTGTATTTCCAGCTCCAGATACGCAGATATCAACAAGTGTAATGCCATCAGATTGCCCGAATCAGCCGATTTTGCTTGGATAGGCGCAATTTCGGAGGTCCGCGCAATGGCCGTTACCATGGAATATGCAGTTCAAACGGAACCAGACGGGCGGCAATATAACGTCACTGCCATCATAATCGGCAACGATGTGGCAATGTACTGTGATTGTCTGGCAGGGAAGACTGGTCAGTTTTGCAAACACCGGCGCTCTCTGCTCGAAGATGATGAAACTCTGATCATCAATTCCTCCAGCCATCCCGTCGAGCAACTTCGTGGCGTGGTTAAACGAAGTGCACTGGGCCGCTCATTTGACAGATTGCTTCATTCCGAGAAGCTGCTGGAACGCGCACAACAACTAAACAGCGATGAGAAAGCCATGCTGGCAAAACTGGCAAATACAAAACTTGACGCAACCGAAGATCAAATGGCCGTCGAGACTGAAAGCCAATAGAGCGTTTATTCAGGTGCAACGTCCGGCACTGCCTGCATCGCAACATCAATGAATTTTCGAAGATCATTGGCCTCTACACCTTCGCGGGCCATCACGGCAATTGCAGCAGCCTGACCGGCGAAATAGATCGCCAATGCATCAGGATCGGATTTTTTCCGAAGTTCGCCCGCTTCCTTTGCCGCAATCATTCGCTCTTTCAGATTTTCTGAACGGCGATGCAGCATTTTTTCCTTGAGCTTATTGATCTCGTCATCAAGTTGAGGCCGCTCAATAATGCTGTTGACCACAAAGCATCCGCCGGGACATTCAGAATTTCCGGCAGCCTTGGCGACATTTTCAAGATAGCGGCGTAAAACAACACTTAAAGGATCGGAGGACGACCGGACATCTTCCAGCCCCGGCTCGCCATATTCCTCGAAATACAGTTTAAGCGCTTTTGCATAGAGTTCATTCTTGTCACCGAAGCAATCGTAAAGACCTGGCTTTGCCATGCCGGTCGCATTGACCAGATCATTCATCGACGTACCTTCAAACCCGTTTTCCCAAAACAGGTTCATTGCCTGGCGCAGCACAATATCCGGATCGGTTTTCCTGGGTCTACCGCGAGGCAATTCCAAACTCCCTTCAAAAATTAGAAAAAACTACCAATTGGTATTTAATTCTCTTGCACTCTGATATCAACTACCTATTTAAATACCGATCGGTACTAAAATAATCGATCCCAACGAATTACCAAAAGGAATTTATCAATGAGCAAGATTGAAGGAAGTGTAGTTTTTGTAACCGGTGCCAACCGTGGAATTGGCCGCGCATTTGTAGAAGAGCTTTTGGCCGCTGGTGCCAGCAAAGTCTACGCAGGTGCACGCAATAAGGATTCGCTGGCTGATCTGGCTGAATATGGTGCAGGCAAAGTCATTCCAGTTGAGCTGGACGTCACCAAGACAAAGACAATCGAGGCCGCTGCGGAGCAGGCAAATGACGTAACAATTCTCATCAACAACGCTGGAATTGCAGGTTATCAGGGGCTGATTTCGGCAACCGATAGAGAATCTGCACGCGGTGAAATGGAAACCAATTTCTTTGGCACGCTGAACATGGTGCGTTCATTCGCTTCTGCCCTTGCTGCCAATGGCGGTGGCGCGATTGCAAACATCTCCTCCATTGCCGGTTACGTGAACTTCCCCGCCTTGGGCTCCTACAGCGCTTCAAAGGCAGCAGTACATTCCCTGACCCAGGGAATTCGCTCGGAACTCTCAAAACAGGGAACCTTGGTTGTAGGTGTCTACCCAGGTCCGGTGGATACTGATCTTGCCGCAAACGTACCGATGGACAAAACATCACCTAATGAAGTGGCCAAATCAGTATTGAATGCAATTGAAGACGGCGAAGAAGATGTCTTCCCCGATCCTGTAGCAGTACAAATG
>JBPCWJ010000399.1:0-4933 GCA_051009635.1 Rhizobiaceae bacterium | reverse complement strand
TCATATTGCCCTTTCGGGGATCATGGCGCTTTTCCCATTTCTGATTTTCTGTACCTCGCTTGCGGCATTTTTCAATCTCGGTGGATTTCCTGACATGGTCATTCACCTGATTTTCGACAATATGCCGGAAGCTGTCGCCAAGCCCTTGTCGGAACAGGTGAGAGTGGTTCTGACCCAGCCACGCGGTGATGTTCTGACGTTTGGAGCGGTTCTGGCCATATTTTTCAGTTCCAACGGTGTAGAAGCGTTGCGTCTCGGCCTCAACCGGGCCTATCGTTTGCAGGAAGAACGAAATTTCCTGTTGATGCGTCTGCAAAGCATCATCTTCGTTGTGTTGTCCGCCGCCATGCTGGCGACGATCGTCTTTTTGTTGCTGCTTTTGCCGCTGGCTGTGGAGATTGCGACGCTTTACCTGCCCTGGGTTGGTGACTATGCCGAAGTGATCCAGTTCTGGCGCCTGACGATTTCCTTTGCGGTGTTGCTGATTGCGCTTCTTGCCAGCCATAAATGGCTGCCTGCCGGACACAGGACGCTGGGTCAGATACTTCCGGGAATCTGTTTCACGCTTCTGGTGTGGTTTCTGGCGTCAATTGCTTTCTCCATGTATCTGCGGAGTTTTGCCAATTATGTCAGCACCTATGCTGGTCTTGCGGGGATAATGGTGGCGCTGATTTTCTTCTACATGATTTCGGTGATTTTTCTGCTTGGCGCAGAAATCAATGCGGCGCTTGTTTCCAATGGAAGCAGCTCAAAAGGCAAGGCCGATGCAATTCAGAATTAGTCCAGACCGACCATGCGCCGAATATCGGACGGAGTCATTCCAGCTTCGCGTAGGTGCCGTAGTGCTGTTGAACTATTGGATTTAGAGAGTTTTCGGCCGGATTCATCCAGTATGAGATCATGATGATGGTAATTCAGAACCGGCAATTGAAGCAGTTCCTGCAGCAATCTGTGGACTGCAGTGGCGTAAAATAAATCCCGACCGCGTACCACATCTGTTATGCCTTGCTGTGCATCGTCGAGTACTACACTCAGATGATAGCTGGCGGGTACATCCTTTCTGCCGAGAACCACATCGCCCCAGGAATGAGGTTCGCCCGAAATCCTTCCGGTTTGGCCTTCGGGTCCGGAACCGGTTTCGTTCCATTCCAGCGGGCTTGAAATTGAAGCGATCGCCTTTTCCATATCGAGGCGCATGGTATAATCCTGCCCACTACTCATGAGAGACATGTGATCTTCGATATTCAAGGATCGCTCATTTCCAGGATAATGGGGTGCGCCATCGGGATCGTTGAGCCAGGATTTGCCATTTGCCGTCATTGCCTCGACGGATTCGGCAATCTCCCGGCGTGACATGGAAGAGGGGTAAACCAGACCTTCATCAAATAAATCGCCGATTACCGAAGAATAGTGCTCGAACCGGCGGGATTGGCGGAGCGGTTCTGCGTCCCATTCAAATCCGACCCATTCAAGGTCTTCCAGCATGTTTTTCTCGTTTACGGGGGTACATCGAACCGTATCGATATCCTCAATCCGTAACAGGCAAGCGCCGTTATTCTCACGTGCCAACCTTAAATTGAGCAGGGCCGAATAGGCATGGCCAAGATGCATCAAGCCATTGGAACTTGGAGCAAACCGGTAGATCACGTCAGTTTGCACATATGTCTCCTGAATTTTTCCTGTTGAATGGGTGAGTACGATATTACAGATTTCAATTTTCCATACTCCGGAATAACCTTTTATCCTTAGGGTCAGGACACATTAAATTGCACAAAATGGTAGGAGCAAATTTGCTCGGATACCAGGAGGAGATGCGCAGGAAACCGTCCGGTTTTCAAGCATTTACGACGAAGTAGTCCGTGCAAATTGGCCCTATCCGAAGGACGCCCGGTCTGACGTCGAACTCCAGCGTCAAAGCTCTTGACCGGGGCACAAACCCCGCTCTTCAAGTTTTTCCTTGTATATCTCGTCATATCGAACGCCATTTCGTGTAATTTAATGGGTCCTGACCCTAAAGAATTGGAATTGCCGCCCGTGAAAATCAGCAGCCATAGTGATATTGAATACGGCCTTTCAGAACTTCTGCAAGCTGACAAGAGGCTAGTTGCCATTCATGAGGCTGCCGGAGAGGTTCCATTGAGACTTTCAACGCCGGATTATTCGGGTCTGGTGTCAATCATAATTTCGCAACAGGTTTCAAAGGCAAGCGCAGCAGCAATTTTCGGTCGGCTGGTTCAGCTTGCCGATCCGCTGGAGCCGGCAACAATTCTTCGAGCGGATGATGATCTATTTCGTCAGGCGGGGATTTCCAGGCCCAAGCAGGGCACACTCATTGAAATCGCGAGCGCAGTGGATTGCGGAGAACTTGATCTGGAAAGGCTTTGTGACGTCGGCGCAGAAAAAGCTATTGATGAATTGACTGCGATCAAGGGAGTCGGACCCTGGACAGCGGAAGTATATCTGATGTTTTGTGCGGGTCACCGGGACATATTTCCGGCCGGGGACCTGGCATTACAGGAAGCGGTGCGGGTTGCCTTGAATTTGAATGAACGGCCTGATGTCAAACAGTTACGGATTATCGCCGAAAAATGGGCGCCGTGGCGCAGCATCGCGTCGCGCCTGTTCTGGTCCTATTACCGGGTTTTACGCAGTGGTCGGGATGCGCTTCCCTTTTAAAGTCTCAATGAAATGAGCAGAAATTTCGAAATCCCCGCATTAATTTTTCGGGTAAAGCCTTCACAAGTCTGACATAGTAGCCTTAGATACTGATCGCGGTTAAGTTTATGATTCAAGATCAGGAGGTTACCTTGACGATAGCGGCATCGCCGGAAGCGCATCCGGCTTTGGTTCTCAATGCGGATTACCGCCCGCTAAGTTACTATCCATTGTCGCTATGGTCGTGGCAGGATGCGATCAAGGCTGTTTTTCTTGATCGTGTAAATATTGTCGCCAATTACGAATTTGCAGTCAGGAGTCCTTCCTTTGAGATGCAACTGCCCAGCGTAGTCTGTCTCAAAAACTATATCAGGCCGTCGCGAACTCCCGCATTTACAAGGTTTAACGTGTTTCTGCGGGATCGTTTCGAGTGCCAGTATTGTGGTTCAGAGGAAGAGTTGACGTTTGATCATGTCGTTCCACGGTCACGCGGTGGGCATACAACCTGGGAAAATGTCGTTGCCGCCTGTTCTCCCTGTAACCTGCGCAAGGGTAACAAACTGCCCAAGGCGGCAGGCATGCGGCCAAATCAGGCCCCGTTTATTCCCACCATTGAAGATCTCCACCGCAACGGGCGCAAGTTTCCGCCGAACTATCTGCATGAAAGCTGGATGGATTTTCTCTACTGGGATTCGGAACTGGAGCCCTGATAATCAGGCTTTCCCGTTTGTGGCGAACATTGCCTTGAAGGCAATTCCTGCCAGTAAGAGACTTACAAATACGTTCCAACCTGCAAAGGACAGGCCCAAAAAACGGCCTGCTGCTTCATCGCATGAGGGCGGTTGTGTGGCACTGAGATCGCCGAGCAGATCACTGACATCGCTTGATATGTTACCGGCGGTTGCGCCGCAATCGGTAGGCCCCGGCCACCAGTCCCATTCCACACCGGAATGGAACGCGGCCAGATAGGCTGTATAGAGCATCAAGGCGCCAGCCAGCCCCAAGAATATCCGGGTAACAATTTGTGGCCATGACATGGCGGCACCGATTAGAGCAACAAAGGCAACCGGTATCGCAACATAGTAGGGTTCACGCTGTTCCAGGCAAAGCTTGCATGGAATATATCCGCCGATGTGCTGAAAACCGAGGACAGTAGCAATTACGGCGATCATTCCTGCAAGGAGGAGGAAAGAATATTGGGTACGTGAAAGTGAAATCATGACGTGTCTCTAGAGGAATAAATTGTTCAGAAAAGGAATTTCACTGCGGCAAATCCGCCAAGCAGCAGGATGACCGCAAGGGTGAACATCAGTCCCAGCCGTTCTTCAATAAATTTTCGGATTGGTTCGCCGAATGCATAGAGCAGGGCGGAAACCACAAAAAATCTAAGGCCTCTGGATACGATGCTGGCCACGATGAAGACAGGTAGCGAAAGACCTGCCAGCCCGGCAGAAATTGTGATCACCTTGTAGGGGAAGGGTGTCAGCCCGGCAATAAATACAAACCACCAGCCCCAGTTTGAGAAAATTTCGGAGAACCGGTCAAACCTGTCCATATAGCCATAGAAATTGAAAATTGGCTCGGCCACCTGCTGATACAGGAAGGCACCAATGAAATATCCCAATATGCCGCCCAGAACCGACGCGATCGTGCAGAGCAAGGCAAGAAAAATCCATTTCTGCCGTCTGGCAATAACCATGGGTATGAGAAGCACATCTGGCGGAATCGGGAAAAAAGAGCTTTCAACGAATGAAACTCCGGCCAGCGCCCAGTTTGCGTTCTTGTGTCTGGCGAGTGAGAAAACCCAATCATATAATGCGCGGATCACTTAAATCTCCAACCTGTTGGCTTTTCCTTGATGGGAGTACTTACCTTGGTTCAGAGCCATGGAGCCCCAGATAGAATCAAACAGAATCGATCTTCATGCTATTGCAGGTTGATTTTAGATGAGTAAAGAGATAGTTGGCTTCGAAGTTGCCCCTTTGGCGGAATTGGTAGACGCGCTGGATTCAAAATCCAGTTCCTGTAAAGGAGTTCCGGTTCGACCCCGGAAGGGGGCACCACACTCTTGTCCGATATGGTTTGATATAGTCCGATAGTATTCGGATTTATGTTTTTTTTCAATAGATTGTTGGATTTGGTTGTCCGATAGCGTCCATTAGGATGTGTTGGTATCCAGAAGATTTGTTGGTAGTTTTGTTGGTAATCTCGTATTCTTGGGGCGAATTGGCTCAAGAAAATACCAACAAATGCCGCTAACCGACACTCAGATCAGGAA
>JBPCWJ010000398.1:0-23341 GCA_051009635.1 Rhizobiaceae bacterium | reverse complement strand
TTTCAAAACTGTCTGACGTGATCGGGCGTAAACCCGCGATCCTGATCTGTCTTTTTGGTGCATTGGCCGGCTATGCCATTACCATAGTCTCGCTGTACTACGAAAACTTGATCCTGCTTATCCTGGGCCGGGCGATTACCGGATTTACCGCCGGTAACCAACCGATTGCGCAGGCAGCCATGATCGATGGCAGCGTGGATGAAGCAGACCGCGCGCGCAATATGGGCTACATCATAACCGGCGTCAGCTTTGGCCTTGTGGGCGGACCGATTATCGGTGGTTTTCTTTCAGACCCCACGTTAATTGGCAGTATTGCCAGCCTCAAATTACCGTTTTATGCCGCCTTCGCCCTGGTGATTGTTGCGATTTTGCTGGTGGTGTTTGCATTCTCGGATTCACATCAGGTACGTGAACCGTTTGTGTTCCGGCCATTTGAAGTTTTTGAGATAATCTGGCGCGTCACAAAATATCCGCTGATCATGCGCATTTGTTCAGTGTTCCTGTTTTTCCATATTGCCAATGTCACATTTTACATCTTCATCGAAAATTACATGACCAGCCGTTTTGGTTTTGAAACATTCGGAAACTCAATGGTAATGCTGGTTATCGGCTTTGCGCTGGCATTTTCGAGTACATTCCTGGTCATCCCTACCCTGGCACGGTTCAACAAGCAGACGGTCATTCTCACCAATTTGATTGTGTGGGGACTATGTGCTGCTGCAATCGTTGTAATACCGGTCGCCTGGTTGTGCTTTATCCCGATATTCTGTTTCTACTTCATATTCGGCGTAAGCTATCCGACATTTCTATCGATGTTTTCGGCCAGTGTCAGCGATGAGGAACAGGGCTGGGTGATGGGTATTACTGTCGCAATGTTCACGCTTGTCGGTGGCATCATGTCACTGCTTGGTGGTGAGTTGATGAGCATTAATATTCACCTGCCCTTCTATATTGTGATAACCGCAGCAATTATCGGCACCATTGTCATGTCATTCAGCTGGAAGACAGCAGAAATTCATGAACTGACCGACTTGCCCAAAACTGAATAGGATTAGGCGGCGCGGGATTTGTCAGAATCTTGCCGGAATTTTGTCAGCAAGGATAATTTTGTCTTTTTTACCCCTGAATCGCGTCCTCGTTTGATCCTGGCCAGCAGGCTGATGCCTTCGCGTTCAGGTATATCATAATCATCGGATACATCATTTGCCGGTGCCTGCGGTTCGTCCGGTTCATCGAGTTCGATTTCAAGGGAAGATATATCAATTTCCAACAGCGTTTCATCAACCTCAATGGTCGGCGCGTCACCTTCGGACAATTCCTCTTCCAGGCCGGCTTCCCATTCGACTATTTCCTCAGCGAAATGAACAGCGAATTCGGCAATAATCTGCTCAGGTAATTCGATGACGGGGTACAGTTCCTCGGGAGTGGGAACAACTTCAACCTTCTCCTCTGGTGCCATCAACAATGCCTGTTCGCGCTGACGCTGTTCCAGAGCAATTTGATTGGCTTGCGCACGCGCAGTATCGCGTGCCGTCTCGGCAGCAATCTTGCGAAGCAGGACAAGTAATTCATCCACTTGCGGGTCGCCTGCCGGTTTGTAGGTGTCCAGAACAGTTCTAGACACGAATTTTGGCAATTTGTCTGCACCGATGTTTTCATCTTCCTGAAGTGCGTTACGCCATGCACCGACGGCACAGGCAAATACATCAAACGCACCCACCGGCAATCCGGCCTTTTTGTAAAGTGCAAAAAACGCCGACTTACGGTCTTCCGACAACACTGAATTGACGCGGGCATTCGGCACATCAGCGAGCGTTGAAAGCGCCCTGGAGAACATGGAAATGTTACCCAGGCATATGGCTCTTAGCAGGAATGCTGCATTGAGCCGACGCCTGGTAATCAGGTATTCTATGATTTCCGGTAAATCCTGCTCATAGACGTTTAGCGCATAGTTGATGACCGCCTTGTCACAATTTTCCCTGACCATTGCTTCAATTCTGGCTTCAGGCATCCAGCTCTTCTCACCAAGCTTGTCGCGCATGGTTTCACCAAGCTGATCGATAAGTACCAGATGGGTCTGAGCGGCAAGGTCGGTGCGATCCAATAGCGCTCTTCGAATTTCCGGCTTGTCGCCATGACGCTCCGAAATAGTGTGCAATGTTTCAGTCGGTAGTAATGCTGATTGACTTCTCAACAGACCGTATGAGGCTTCCGCCTCCCCGGCTTGGGCAATCGCATTTGCCACGACCGGAGAAATATGTGGCCTGCAAGCGATGGCCACCTGTTGCTGCATGGTTCCATTGTTGATTACTTCCACCAGCTCCGCGTCAACGAATACCGGCGAGTGCGCCAAGACCAGCATTGAAATTTCCGGCATGTCCTGGGCAAGTGCCGCTATCACATGCCGTGGTGCGTCCTCATGGGAACAGATTTCCGTGGCCAGTGCCAGGCGGACATCATCACAAGGATCGTCCAGCAGCAGGGTCATGGCTGCCTCGGCCTTATCGAGACTTTCTTCGTCCAGGTCAGAATGTAAAAAGGCGCGGGCAAGTGCGCTCGCTGCCTTGATTTTCTGGCCATCCGGGGCCGAATCCACCCATGCAAGGAAACGCTCGACTATCATTAATTCCTCACTTTGCACCAAATTCCAGTCAGATATCGGATACGTATTGCGTCCAATATCCACCCATTATGCAAGAGAAAGGATTAACGTTCGGTTCACCACGTTTTAAAAGAAAGCATTAACTAATATACCGGCTCAGGATTTACGTGACCCCTCACCGCTTACTCCATCCCAGTCTGGTCTGGTCATCTCGAAATATCCTGACGGGCCGTGATAATCCCTATAGCCCAATCTGGCCATTGGGCGGGCTATATTAACATCGAACTTGCCGTCCTTGATTGCACGATCATCAATATAAACACCAACGACCTGGCCGATGATCATGAATGAATCAGCAGAATTTCCGTCGATGTCTTTCAGCTCAACTTCCTGAACAAACTTGCATTCAAGTGCGGCGAGCGCTTCGGCGACCCGGGGTGGCCGGACAAGTTTACTCGGCACCTCTTCAAGTCCTGCAATCTGAAACTCGTTCATTCCATGAGGTGCAGGTGCTGATGTCATGTTGATTTCGTCAGCCAGTTCATGGCTGGCATAATTTGCAACAAACTCTTTGGTCTCGCGTACATTCTTCACCGAATCCTTCACGCCCTCGGAGGAAAACATAACAAGATCCGGGCGGGAAGATATGGCATTGAAGAAACTATAAGGTGCCAGATTGACATGACCAGCCGCCGAGATTGTGGATATCCATCCAATTGGACGGGGCGCAACTATCGCCTTGAATGGATCATGTGGCAGGCCGTGTTCGTGTGCTTGGGTATCGTAAAACAATTCATTCTCCGAATGTTGAGTAGATGTCTTCCAGCTTGGGCCGGTCACGTTCTGTCTTGGGCATTGTTCGCGTGCCAATATAGATAAAGGCGGCAATGCGCTCACCGCGCCTTACCCCCAATGGTTCGGCCAATTTCTCATCAAATGCAATCCACTCCGTCAACCATTGCGCATCCCATCCATAGGCGTTTGCCGCAATCAGCAAATTCATGGCAGCAGCTCCAGCAGAAAGAACCTGCTCCCATTGTGGAACCTTGGGATGATCACGAGGAGCGCTCAGGACGGCGATTACCACGGGAACCCGGGTAAACCGGGTCAGTTCGATTTCCTGCAAATCCGGACTCAGATCCGGGTTCAATGCAAGCGCCCGCCGCAAAAACAATCCACCTAGTTTCCTGCAATAGTCAGGATCATATCGCTGAAATCGCCAGGGGGTTATTTTCCCGTGATCGGGTACACGCGCCGCAATTTCTATCATTTTGCGGATGCTCTCTTCACTCGGCCCCGGCCCCGACATTGTCTTGGCTGGAACCGACCGTCGAGCGGTCATGAATTCAAGAACTTCGCTATATGGGTTATCCATAATTTTTCCCGAAGGGTTGGCCTTTTTTGAATTCTTCGTATAGATGGCGTTTGCGGTCTTGAAAATGTATATTTGTTGAGTTTCAGCTATCCATAATGGAAACATATTGTTCACACATGTACATGCAAGCGCGATTTCAGCGAAATACTCTTCTTTGGGTTTTGGCAATCTTAGCCTCTGTCGTTTTTTTTGGATTCTGGAGCCCGGCTGCTGCCCAGGAACAGAATGCGGACACCAAGCGTGTTGAATTCGAGGCCCGCATGGTTGAGGACGGCGCACCAATTTGGTCGGGCATTGAATGGCGTATTTTCGGATCGACCGTAGGAAATGATGGCAAACTACCGCTCCTTGCACAGGCTGAGGGGGGTACCAAGTCTTTTGATATTTCTCCAGGTGAATATTTTGCCCATGCTGCATATGGACATGCCAGCGCAATCCGCCGAATTGTGGTTGAGAATGACAATCAGCAGGAAGTGTTCACTTTCAACGCCGGAGCGTTGCAGCTTTCAAGCACGACCGGCGAAAGTTCTGCCATTCTATCCAGTCTTGTGCGCTTTGACATTTATTCACGAGAGGCTGACTCGCAGGGCAAAAGGCAGTTGATCGCGCGTAATGTAAGGCCCGGCGAAATTGTGCCCTTTCCTGCCGGTATTTATCACGTCGTGTCCCAATATGGCCGATTGAATGCAGAAATACGAGCAGATTTACGGGTTGAACCCGGCAAGATAACCCATGCGACCATGCAGCATCGCGCCGCCCGACTCTCGCTTCGGCTTGTAGACCGTGAGGGTGGCGATGCCATCGCTGACACGGCATGGTCGCTTCTAACGGAATCAGGTGACGTCATCACTGAAAGCGCGAGCGCATTTCCATCCTTCGTCTTGACCGAAGGCATCTACACCGCGATTGCGCGCAATAATGAGAAAATTTACTCGCGCGATTTCAAAGTCACACCGGGCGAGAACCAGGTCATCGAACTCCTCATCGAATGAAGGCCATAAGATTCCAGTAAGCCTGAATTCTACTTGCCTGCATTCTTTGCCTTTTTGCGCGCCAGATCAGGTGGCGTTGCTTCCTCAATAAGACTGGAAATTGCCTCATCCAGTGGCATTGAAGTCTGATCGCGCGAACCAAGCCTGCGGATAGAAACCGTTTTTTCTTCAGCTTCACGATGGCCGCAAACCATGATGACGGGAACCTTGGCAAGAGAATGCTCCCTTACCTTGTAATTGATTTTCTCATTACGAAAATCAGGCTGGGCCTGCAGGCCTGCAGCACGCAAATTATCAACAACAGATTCAGCATATTCATTGGCTTCGGACGTAATGGTCGCCACGACAACCTGAACCGGAGCCATCCATAACGGGAAATGCCCGGCATAGTTTTCGATCAGAATACCAAGAAACCTCTCCATAGACCCGCAAATCGCGCGATGGATCATTACCGGCTGCTTTTTCTCGCTGTCGGCATCAATGTAAAACGCACCAAATCTTTCAGGCAGGTTGAAATCGATCTGCGTGGTTCCAAGCTGCCAGGTCCGGCCGATCGCGTCCTTGAGAACATATTCAAACTTCGGCCCGTAGAATGCGCCCTCTCCCGGGTTTATGCCGGTTGTGATCTTTCCGTCCGACTTGGCCTTGATTTCCTCAAGTACATCCATCATGACCTTTTCGGCATAATCCCAGCTGGCATCATCGCCGACCCGTTTTTCGGGCCGGGTCGAAAGCAGAACCTCAATCTCGTCGAAACCAAAATCGCTATAGACCGAGAGAATCAAATCATTGATGCGCATGCATTCTTCGTGCATTTGTTCTTCAGTGCAGAACACATGGGCGTCATCCTGAGTAAATCCTCTTACGCGCATCAATCCGTGAAGTGCACCAGAGGGTTCATAACGATGAACTACGCCAAATTCTGCTAATCGTACGGGTAGATCACGATAGCTTTTCAGGCCGTGTTTGAAAATCATGACATGGCCTGGGCAGTTCATCGGCTTGATGGCAAATACGCGGTGGTCGGCAGTTTCATCCTCGGGATGGGTGAAGGCATGAGCAGATTTCACTGCAAACATGTTTTCCTGATACCAACCCCAATGACCAGAAGTCTCCCATAGAGACTTGTCCAGGATTTGTGGCGCGTTGACCTCTTCATAGACACCTTCCAACCGCCGCCTCATATAGCTGACGAGGTTCTGGAACATGCGCCAACCCTTGGAGTGCCAGAAGACTACGCCGGGGCCCTCTTCCTGGAAATGAAACAAATCCATTTCACGGCCAAGTTTGCGGTGGTCACGCTTGCCGGCCTCCTCGAGCATGAACAAATAGTCTTTCAACTGCTTGTCGTCTGCCCAGGCGGTTCCGTAAATCCTGGTCAGCATGGCATTGTTGGAATCGCCACGCCAATAGGCACCGGCCACATTCATCAGTTTGAATGCATTTCCAATGTCATTGGTGGACCGCATGTGAGGTCCACGACAGAGATCAAGCCAGTCTCCCTGACGGTAGATTTTTAGTTCCTGGTCATCCGGGATCGCGTCAATAAGCTCAATCTTGTAGTTTTCGCCTTGATCGGCGAAATGCTTCCTTGCTTCCTCGCGAGACCAGATTTCCTTTGTGAAAGGTTTGTTGCGCGCAATGATTTCGCGCATTTTCTTTTCGATTACCGGCAGGTCTTCGGGAGTAAACGGCTCATTACGGGCAAAATCATAATAGAAACCGTTTTCGATAACCGGTCCGATCGTAACCTGAGTACCCGGCCACAGTTCCTGCACAGCTTCTGCCAGCACATGGGCACAATCATGCCGGATCAGCTCCAGCGCACGATCATCAGTACGGGTTACAATCTCAATATCGCCATCTGTTACAATTGGATCGGCAAGATCACGCAGTTCGCCATTCAGCGCATATGCGACAGATTTTTTTGCAAGTGATTTTGATATCCCGCCAGCGATTTCAGCTCCGGTGATACCAGAGGAAAATTCGCGAACAGAACCATCGGGGAAATTTAAAGAGACGTGATCAGACATTTTTTTATCCTATCCAATCCCGCAAACGAACGCGGGTGGCGGGCGGAAATTAATTTACCGGCGCGATTTATGCGATTTGGACCGCAAGGGCAAGGGGCGTCAAAGGACAGACCAGCTAAAAATTGAATGATAGTCCATCAAATAGACCGCCAGTGGTATGGGAGCGATGGCAATCATGACGGTGACCACAAACGCCCAAAATGCAAACAAGCCGCTCATACCGGCAATCATGCTGAGGCCACCTCCCCCGCCAACAAGGCTGTTTCCGGGGATGTTCAGCGCCAGTGCAAATGCAATATATCTGTGCCTGATCAGAAAAGGCACAAACCGGTTTGGCGATCTGTCGACAATCATGAGTAATCGTTCCGACGGGGATTTTACTGCAATTTCCAGAATGTATTTCCTGGCTCTCATCATACCGAGATAGCCGAATAAATGGGCAATAGAGGAGATTGGTATGAAGCGGCCTGCCAAATAAGCCAGAAGCATTGCAAGTACCATACAGGAATAAACGAGTAGAACGATCCTCGAACCAAATACCATGATCATCGCAAATCCAATTTCCGCTCCGGGAACAAAGGGAATTGCGGATGCCATTACATAAATCGCAGAAAGAGCCGTGACCACAACATCATGCTGGCCGCTTTCTGGTTTCAAGTTCATTTCGGAATGATCCGCAATCCAACCCGCAATAAACATGCCGGCAATTACGAGCAGCAAATAGAAGCAAATGAAAATCGACCATCGCCATCGCTTTCTCATGGCGAGTTAGCCAGGATAAGCAAAAGGCAACAAATTACCGGTCTTAATATATGACCACCGACCTGCATCCAGCCCCCTTGCGGATATGTCCAAATTTTACTGCAGGATGGAAGATTTTGAAAGCGCGCCAAAATTGCGGATTGGATATCTGCAAAAACGAGATTCAGCCGTCGTCAGTGGCCATTCTCAGTTCACCAACGCGTATATTGTTCCGGTTATGCAATTGCGGATTGCTGAATCTTTTCAGAACACTTGCCGCTGTTTCATCAAGCTCAATAAGAGATTCGATGATTGAGGTGATTGCCACCTCGGCAGCACGTTTTTCACCATCATGACATTTCAGGGCTATTCCCATACCCTTTTCAGGAAGCGCCGCTATATGGATACCTTCGGCACCATTTTTCATGAAAACCTGGCCACCCAAAGCGGCCATTACCTCACTGTCGCAAACGTCCGTTCCGCCAATATATTCCGGATGGGCAAAACAGGCATTGCGAATCTTTTTCATCGCATCCGCGCGGGCCTTGTCTTCATCGGAAGCCACCCCAAATTTGGCAAAGGCCACTGCCAGACTTTGCAACGGAATTGCATAGGTTGGAATTGAACAACCATCGATTCCGTAATTATCCGCATTGTGCCTGATACCTGTCACCTCATGCATGATAGCGGCAATCCTGCCCTGTACCGGATGATCGAACTTCACATACTCCTCAATGGGTAATTCCTCATGTCTGGCCAATGCCAAAAATCCGGAATGCTTGCCAGAGCAATTATTGTGAATAGGTTCAGGTTCCCTGCCCCTGCGGGCCAGTTTTTCACGATCGATTTCCAGCGCTGGCAGCTGTTTTCCGCATTCCAGACAGGTCTGATCCAGTTCGATCTTGTCGAGCATTTCGCCCGCTGCACGGATATGAAATTCCTCTCCGTTGTGAGAGGCGCAAGCAAGTGCCAGATGATGTGGTTCAAACTCATATTCGTCAGCTGCACCAGATTCCACCAGCGGAATTGCCTGCAATGCCTTCACGGCAGAACGCGGGTAAACCTTCCTATCTGCAGTTCCATAGACGGAAACGAGTTTACCCTGCACATCGGCAATAACGATATCAACCAGATGCCGGCTTTCGACAAATGGTCCGCGCGTTACCTCAACAACAGCAGAAGGCAATTCTGATTTCATGGACTACTCCGGATGCTCCCGTAACAAGGCTGCTCTTACCACCAACGCATCTCTTGTGGAACTGGATCATACCCACTTGTCCCCCATGGATTGCACCGGGCGACGCGCTTTGAGGCAAGCCAACTGCCACCTAAAAGACCATGTCTTGCAATCGCCTCATAGGCAAATTCTGAACAAGTGGGCTGGTGACGACAAGCCTGTCCAATGAAACCGGACAAAGTGAGTTGATAGAGACGGACCAAGCCAATTCCCAGAAGGCGACCTGGGGTCTTTGGCCACTCGCCAGAATAGTTTCTCGACTTCAAGCGAGTTTTTCCGGCATTACACTGTGTGTCTTCAGCGCACACGATAGCCAAAGCCTGCGGCAGACAATGCTGAAGTTGCCGCTTTTTGAGTCTTGGCCTTTTTTTGGGCCTTTGTTTCCGGCTCGGAAGCAGTCTTCGACGCGGATTTGATTTTGGCCTCAATTTCCTCCACACAATCAACAACCGCATCAAATGTCAGCAATGTTGAGGCGTGCCTCGCCTTGTAGTCCCGTACCGGCTCAAGAAACCGGAATTCGGCAAATTTTCCATCAGGCGGCGGGCCATTATCCTTCAACATGGCATACATATCGTTTTTGAGCTGTTTCAGCTCTGCCGAAGTTGCTCCTATCACATTTCTGGCCATTATTGAGGAAGAGGCCTGACCCAAAGCGCAGGCTTTTACGTCGTGGGCAAAATCAGTTACGACGCCGTCTTTCATGTTCAAGTCGACGATGACGGTTGAGCCGCATAATTTTGAGTGAGCCTTTGCAGTTGCGTCGGGATTTTCCAGACGGCCAATGTGCTCAATATTGCCGGCATATTCCAGGATCTTGCTGTTATAGACGTCGTTTAGCATGGTTCATTGCTCATCTGCGATTTGACTAATGATATAATCGCAAGACAAGGGGAAATCGATAGCAATTGCACAAGATTGCGGATTTTGGCTGCTACAATGGTCGCAAACAGCAAAAACCCCGGACCAGCCGGGGTTTTTATTGAAAGGCTAAGATTGGTAAAAAATCTTTGCTTAGTAGCATACCTTTACCTTGCGCCAGACATGGTAACCGAGATACGGGTCCCATACTTTCTGGCTCTGCCAGGTACATCCACCATAGTAAGGCGCGCCATATACCGGGCGAGCACCGGCGATAAATCCAAGTGCTGCTCCACCGAGGAATGCGCCAACAAGCTTTCCATTGCCTGCCTGGGCTTCGGTTGGGGCTGCAAGTGAGCCGGTTGCAACCATAGCAACTGCCGCAGCACCAGCTATGACCGAGTTACGAAGAGTAATGCGTTTCATCACGTTTCTCCTTTGGTTTTGGAACGGGTTTGTGTTCCGGTGATTTACAGATAGTTCTGCATCAGTGAGGATGATGTGCAGTCGAACACATTGCGGATGAACGTCGAGTGAACGGGCTTGATCAGGAAAATAATTGTCAAATAATTGAAAATATAACGGCTTATTGCCTTCTGCAGGTATTTGAATAACAATATGATTGCATTATATAAACACGTGTCTGGTCACCGTGCTGCAAGCAGAAATATCTGCCGAGGCCCCGGAACCTGGCCAAAGCCAATTGATGTGTCCGGTAATTCACTGTCCGCATTTCCAAAGGCTGCGACTGGTCCGATCCCAGAGAACAGACGTAACGCTTTGGAAGAAAGTAATGCGGGAGATTGATATGGACGCCGTCCTCGAAACCATCAGGAAGACCAGTGGTCGAAAGATTCTTCCCGAATCCGAGCGGCCAAACGCTGAAGAAGCCGAAGCTGCTGTTCGTACATTGTTGCAGTGGATAGGTGAGGATGTAGACCGCGAAGGGCTTCTCGATACGCCAAAACGCGTAGCCAAAGCATATGCCGAGATGTTCGCAGGGTATAATCAAGACCCGGAAGCTGAACTCGGACGGACTTTCGAAGAAGTTGGCGGTTATGATGACATGGTTCTGGTGAAGGACATTGTCTTCCATTCCCATTGCGAACATCACATGGTCCCGATCATTGGCAAGGCCCATGTTGCGTATTTGCCTGACGGCAAGGTGTTAGGTCTGTCCAAGATTGCGAGAACGGTGGAGATTTTTGCCCGTCGTCTGCAAACCCAGGAAAATATGACCGCCCAGATTGCTCATACAATCGACGAGGTCCTTCAACCTCGAGGTGTTGCGGTCATGATCGAAGCCGAGCATATGTGCATGGCCATGCGAGGAATTCGCAAGCAGGGTTCGACTACGACGACAACCTGCTTTACCGGACAGTTCCGCAATGACCCTAACGAGCAGGTAAATTTCATGACCCTGCTGCGGTTGAACAAAGACTAGCAACAGGTATCAGTTTTTCAAAAACGGGCATATTTCGGGCCTGTGCCACACAGGATTATTTCATGTTGATTAAATTTGATAAAGCAAGTGACAAACAGGAACTGGAAACCGGAGCGAAGATTACTCCCCGGTTCGGTGATGACGGACTTATAACAGCAATTGTGACTGATCACGTCACCGGTGAGTTGCTTATGGTAGCCCACATGGATGAAGCTGCTTTGGCAAAAACACTTGAAACGGGCAAAGCCTGGTATTGGAGCAGATCACGTCAAAAGTTGTGGCTCAAGGGCGAAACGTCCGGGGCTGTTCAAGATGTCGTGGAAGCTCGGATTGATTGTGATCAGGATGCAATCTGGTTGAAGGTCGACCGAAAGATTCCGGAGAAAACCTGCCATACCGGACGCAATTCCTGCTTTTACCGGCGAGTAGTAACCAAAAATGGCGAATTTTGCCTCGAAATTGCCGAATAATGTTGCCAGCAGCCAAATTGATTTACATTTTAATTAGAGTTTATGAATTATCCTGTCGTGTAGACCGGATATCTTCAATGTACCAATTGGTACCCGGCGGTACCGGAGAAACGACCGGCAATGTTTATGTTCAACGGGAAAATGGGAACAGCCTCCCAAAGCGATATTGAAAACCAGGAAATCACAGACGAATTCCAGGCTACTGATACGCTTGACCAAGGCAATGGTGTCACAGAAAAATCCGTTGAACTACCAAACTCAATCTCACCGGAAATGGCTTCCAACATACCAGTCTCCAACAGGAAGCCGCGCGGCGGAATAGCGCTGGCACTGGGAGGTGGTGCTGCCAAGGGTTGGGCTCATATCGGTGTATTGCGGGCGTTTGAAGAAGTTAATATTCCGATCAGAATGATCGCGGGCACCTCCATTGGCGCTCTTGTTGGCGGTTGCTATCTGGCGGGTAAACTCAATGAACTCGAAGAATTTGCCCGGTCCATGACCTTCTCCGGCATGTTGCGATTTATGGATTTTTCGCTCCGTGGTGCCGGGCTGATATCCGGACAGCGGCTTGGCTCCCGTATGGCCCAACATCTAGGCGGAATACAGATCGAGGATTTGGCAGGCAACTTCGTCAGCATCTGCACGGATATCAGGACAGGTCACGAGATTTGGTTACATGACGGCCCAATCGTTGAGGCAATTCGGGCGTCCTACGCCCTTCCCGGCGTATTTTCACCGGTTGAGCACAATGGCCGCCATCTGGTGGACGGAGCGATTGTCAATCCCGTCCCGGTATCAGCTTGTAGAGCCTATGAACCCGATATTGTGATTGCTGTTGACCTTAATAGCGAAGCATTTGGGAGGGCCACCGTAATCAGATCTTCCCATTACGATAATTCGGAGAGTTCACCGAAAATTACGGGTGAAGATTTAGAAATTGGAGAAAATTCTGTCCACGCCTTCAAGGACCTGCAGGTTCAGCCCAAATCACGTCTGGGCACGACCGGGGTGATGATGGAGGCCTTCAACATTATTCAGGACAGGATTGCGAGAGCAAGGATGGCCGGTGATCCACCGGACTATGTCGTCAGGCCAAAATTGAACCAAATCGGCCTTGCTGATTTTCACAAGGCTGAAGAATCAATTGACATTGGCTATCGCGAGGCAAAACAAAGCATCTGTCAACTGACAGATGAAGGAAGCCTGGAAACTACCTGATAGTATTCAGTTATTATCCGGTCGCAATATAGTTTCGAAGATCTTCGGCGTCTTTTTCAGCCTGCTGAATTTTGCGTTTCACGACATCGCCAATCGAAATAATTCCTGCCAGCTTTCCGTCTGTTACTACCGGAATGTGCCGAAACCTATTGGCTGACATGACACCCATGATCTGATCGACGGTATCTGCTTCATCGCATGATATTACCGCTTTTGTCATGCTGGCTGAAACTGGTTGTTTCAGTACCGACGCGCCGGACCTTGAAATCTCTCGAACAATGTCTCGCTCTGAAATGATCCCTACGACTTTCTCGTCTGAATCCACCACGACCATGGCCCCGACCTTGTTTTCGGCCAATATGTCGACCACATTCGACATTTTTGCATCCTGATCGATTGTGAATACATCTCTGCCTTTTTCAGCAAGTATGGATGCTACAGTCATGTCTTCCTCCCCTGAAAATACCCCAATACCCAATATTCACCGGCACAAATGACCGGAATCTTGAAAAATTTGCTTACCATATGTTGCGATGAACAAGATAAATTTACAAGTCCGGCAAGCAATGCTGGCTAAATCTGAAATCTGGATTGCGGCTTTATTGGATCAAAAATGGAAAAAAACAGCAGTCCAGCCAGAAATCCACCAATATGGGCTTGCCAGGCAATTGGTTGATCTGCGCCAGCAATTGGAATCGCCCCGCTACCGAAGAGCAGGTTGATTGCCATCCAAACACCCATGAACGTCAGGAATATTCGATTGGTGAAGCTTTGAGCCAGTGTAAGCGCAGGACCATCGGCGGTAATCATTGCGCCCGGTCTGCCCTGGAAAGCGAATCTGGCGGATGCACCCATATGGCCCGAAACAATGGCAGATGCCCCAATTACCGGCACCATATCGCCGAAATGGGAGGCCAGATGCAGCAAAACGCCACCTAACGAGGCAATTACAGAAAGCAAAAGAAAGCGTGTGGCCCCAAAACGGCGTGCCAGAGGCGTTCCGAATGCCGCCATCCAGAATAGATTCATGAGCAAATGGGCCCATCCACCATGCAGAAAGGAATAGGTAACAGGGCTCCACCAGGCCGCAAGTGAAATTGGAAGCTGAGATGCAATCTCGGAATAGCGAGCGGGAATAAAGGCAAAGGCAAAAAGCGTCCATAGATCCTGATCAGGCTGAAGCAAAAATTCACGAACCAGGTGAACCACTACCAACAGAGCACCAAACCATATAATTACCGATGGAAGATTGAAAACAGGTTCCCTACCCCGCTGGTAGTTCACCTGTCCTGACATTTCAGGACCAAATTCGCCGGAATAGTCCGGTTTGGGTTCTTTGTCGTGATCGGAAGAATTCATAACCACTCAACTAACCCCGATTTTCTGTCAGCGCCAGTCGAATTACGCACTATCGATGACAAGACAAAAGAAAACCGCCTGATCTGGTTCGTGATCAGGCGGTTGGTCGCGTCCCTGCTTGAACTCTTTATGTGTTTGGGGTCAAAACCCCAAGTTGGTTCAGTTCTCAACACGAAAGTTCGGTTGGCCCATGACGCCATCCTAACGGAGCACTTTGATGTTCCCACGCCATAGCCAAATTCTCAACTGAAAGGTTTTGTTAAGGTTAACGCGGACCGGCTGTGGGTAACAGACAAGGATAATTCTTCCTCAATATCGTCGCGCTGCGGAATCTGGCACAAAGCCTGCAACTCCTTCCCTGAATCCATTGCGGAACACGTTTTCTGTGCGGAATCGGGACAGACGGGACCATTTTGTCCCAATTGAACCAGAAATTGCACGAATCGTACCGCCCGAGAGTTTGAATTTGGGAAGGAATGGTCATTTTGAGACACGCTAGTTCACAGGAATTGTTCGATTACTGGAACACCATAAGAGCCGGAAGAGCTGCGCCTGAGCGTAGTGAAGTCGAGCCAAGCGATGTTCGCACGATCTTGGGCGACACATTTATTCTTGAAGTCTCGCTACAGTTGAGGTCCATCTCCTTCAGGCTGGCGGGTACGCGGCTATGTGCTGCGCATGGGAAAGAACTCAAAGGATTGGGTTTTCTTGCCCTTTGGCAGGAAGAGGACAATTTTGATATCGCCAGGGCGGTTAACAGGGTCTATCAGGAATTTGAGCCCATGCTGCTCTGCTATACAGCCATTTCTGAAGATAACCGTACCGTGGAATATGAGAGCATCATGTTGCCGCTAATGCCGGCCGCAGGTGGAAATGCGCGCATCCTCGGAATTGCAACGCCAAAAACAAACCCGTACTGGCTGGGTTCAGATCCGCTGATCCAGAACTGCCTGCGGAATGCCCGAAGCATAGCTGTACCGGATGCCTCCCCTTCCCTAATTCCCGATTACAGCACCGCGCCATTAGAGCCCGAAGCCCTTCCCGACGGACAAAGACGGGTTGCTCATCTGACGGTATTTGACGGAGGATTGTCCTGAGCAGCCAGCGGCAATGGCAATATCTGCAGTTTAAAGGAAATATTTTTTACCTTTATTCAACCTTGCTTACAAAACGTTAACCATCCGCGTAAATAATCAAACCGTTCAATAAGGTGTTTGTCTAGTTTTTGCGGGTGAAGCATGAGTGCAGCAAGTGCGCACTACAATGAATTGGGCCTGAGCGACCGAGAACGGCAGTTCCAGCGGGTGGATCTGACGTTGTTTGGCCGCTATATGCTATCCAACAGGCAGGAATATCCCTGCCAGGTATTGAACATGTCTCCTGGCAGCGCAGCCTTGATGACGCCGCATCTTGGCGATGTTGGTGAGCGGATTGTCGCCTATATCGACCATGTCGGGAGGCTGGAAGGTATTGTCCTTAGAATATTTGACGGCGGATTTGTAATCAGCGTCAATGCTACCGAGCGCAAACGCGACAAACTTGCAGCCAAACTTACCTGGCTGGCAAATCGCCATGAGCTAAATCTTGCCGAAGACAGGCGCCATGAACGTATTGTTCCTCGCCAGAGGGCGACGGAAATCAAACTCGAAGACGGACGCACCTATCAAACCCGAATTATCGACCTGTCACTTTCAGGTGCTGCAATTGAGATGAACGTTCGTCCGGCCATCGGCACTGTGATGTGGATCGGAAACATGCGTGGGCGTGTTGTACGGCATTTTGATGAAGGTGTGGCAATTGAGTTTGCCGCCGTCCAGACGCGGGATTCCCTGGAACGCTTCCTGATTGGCATGCCTGACGTCTAGGCCCGGTATTATATATCCCCATATTCTTATTGTACTGGCACGATAATGCCTGAACACCCGTGCTTGACGGGAACACATGGCATGAAGTGTTAGGCATGCGCCGAAATTATGGTTACCAAATTGATATAAACTAGATACAATTATAATATAAATTGAATATAATTTGGTATTAATTCGATTTTCTATTTATTTTAATTCACTTAAATACTGAATACAGTTTTTTTCAGTAAATAAAATCATCGGTGTTATCTGTATTCCTGGAAGACGGGGAAAACAGATGACAAAAATAAGCAAGATTTTACTTGCGGTCTCTGTGGCAGTTCTGAGTTCATGGTCTGCCAAAGCCGAGGCGACGCAAGTTAACAGGGTTCACATGCCGGTAACGGGAAGGACTTCCCAACCAATCGGCCATTATGAGTATTGCAAACGCCACCGTGCTGATTGCAATTTACGGACAATCGATACCCGGCCAGTCAAACTGAGCCGCAAGGCATGGCGAGACCTCGATGAGGTCAACCACATGTCAAATAACTCCGTTCGGCCGGTAACCGATCTGGATTACTACAATACTGAAGAATACTGGACCTATCCCAAGCGGTTCGGTGATTGCGAAGATTACGTTCTGATGAAACGCAAAATGTTGATGCAGAGAGGCTGGCCTGCCAGCAGTCTGCTCATTACCGTTGTCAGGCAACCAAATGGCGATGGTCATGCTGTGTTGACGGTACGTACCGACAAGGCTGATTTCGTCCTCGATAATCTGCGCAATCGTATCCTGCCATGGCAGGAAACGGAATATCGCTTCCTTAAACGCCAATCGGCTGCAAATTCGGGCCGTTGGGAAGGGATTGATGATTACAGGTCAGGGATCGTTGGTAGCGTTCGGTAACTCCACCATTAGCGCTATCGCGAACACTTTCGGTCCGGTCGTGTCCCTGCCTTCCCGTCCCTAATGACCGGATCAGGGGCTGGCCTATGTCTCTAGGTCAGCCCCGCTTTTTCAGGGCTTGAAGGGATTCACACGCTGATAATTCCGGTTATCAACAGTGCCTGAAAAACAAACACACCTGAACAGAAACTCCAAACTGTTACCAGGCAAGCGGCAACGATCAGTACCTGCAACGGCACGGTGCCTTTTGTCCAACCGCGTCTTGCTGCGGCTAACACCATGTAGGGGCCGGCAATCATGAATATGAACAAAGCGCCCAGAATCCCGCTTGCATTGCAGTTTGCAAGCCGGAATTTTGGTTCTGCTCCTGCGACAAGCTGCAAGGCAGTGGCGGCAATACCCGAGAGGGTAAAACCGCAACTCACTACAAATACGAGAATTATCCAATCAGGCACGCAATTTACCCTTCCTTTACCATAAAGAACGAAGGTCAAGACCATAGGATCCTGGCTTCCGCTATCTTCATTGCAATAACCGTATTGCAATAACCGTGCCGATCAGGATTTGACCCATTTCGGGACACAACGCGCTGATATTCCGGATTCTTGATAAATGAGCTCTGTTTCCCCTCCCCTCTACAGTCCAGCAAATTCAATTGATCGTGCGGGGTCGAGAGGCAGTCATGGCAGCTCATCAGGTGAAGGGATCGGAATAACAACCCGCCTGCTGCTGACAATATCGATCATATTGACCCTGGTTACGGGAATTGTTCTGCTATTGGTCTGGATGGTCGGCGCGGAACTGTCGCGGGCGGGACATTCGACCGATACATCGTTGCGTCAAATTGAAATTGGCAATGATGTTCTGGCCATTCCGGTGAACCATATCCGGTTCCGATCCCAAAGACGGAACGGCGTTGCCGGCAGGACGGACCTTTATTTTCACTGGCCTAAAATGTCGGGATTCAGCGAACAACTTGAAAGTGAATTCAACAGCGAAACCGTCAATCCCGCCATCATATTCGTCAAACTTGAACCCAGACCAATGACGAAAGACATGTCCGGCAGAATTGATCCAATTTACCGGAAATTCTTCGTCAACGAGCCTATGCCAGCTCCGGGCGGGCTGTTGAAACAGAACCTTTCAGCCTCAAGCGGTTATGCGGGTGAATATATCGCCTATGAACGAGACAGCGACCGGCCATTCGTTGCCAGGTGTGTGGAAGGCTCCCAGACAGGCGCTACCGAATATTGCATCACCGACTTTCACATCGGCCGCAATATTTCCGTCACCTACCGGTTTCATGTTGAGTTACTGGATCAATGGATGCCGCTGGACCTGGCTATACGCACCGGCATTAATTCCATGATTGTTCAATAACGAGATCCAACTGGCTATCAGTCGAGATCAATATCCAGAATAGCCATGGAAAAGCTGTAGGAAAGCTCGCCTTCATCTTCATCGCGATATAATACGCCCAGAAACTCGTCGCCCTTATAGACTTCGCAGGAGTCAGTTTTCTTGGGTCTCGCCTTGACGGTCAAACCAGGTGTACCGAAGACCTTGGTGAAATATGCGTTCAGCTTTCTGATTTCGTCAGGGCTCAAGGTTATTCTCCGATGAGATTGAAGGTCAGCTTTTCAGATTGCCACTGGCAACCGCGATTGAAGATTACAATCGCATTGTTTTTTGCATGGCTATATCGGCCCTGTAAAGAGCAGAAAAACCGGCACACCAGAATTGCTGTATTTATTCAGCTACCGTCCTTATCCTCAACGAGGATCTGATCCATGGTTCGGGAAGGCTCGGGGCAACCCGCAGGGCCAATAACCTTTGCAGGTACGCCGGCTACGGTTACTTTCTCCGGAACCGGCTTCACGACGAGCGATCCAGCCGCAACGCGTGAGCAGGAACCTACATCGATATTACCGAGAACCGTAGCGCCGGCTCCAAGCAAGACGCCATGACCAATTTTGGGATGCCTGTCTCCGCCTTCCTTGCCGGTCCCTCCAAGGGTCACACCGTGAACCATGGAAACGTTATCGCCGACAGTCGCTGTGGCGCCGATTACAATGCCGGTGGCATGATCCATGAAGACGCCCTTGCCGATCCTTGCGGCCGGATTGATGTCGGTCTGGAATACCTGGCTTGAACGGCTCTGCAAATAGAGTGCCAAATCCCGCCTACCCTGCGTCCAGTTCCAATGGGCCAGCCGATGGGTCTGCACAGCGTGGAATCCCTTGAAGTAGAGAATCGGCTCAATAAGCCTTGTGCAGGCCGGATCACGGTCGTAAACGGCGGCTATGTCGGTGCGTAGATATTCGCTGTATTCCGGCCACTCGTTCAACATGACCTCAAAAGACCGACGGACGTTGTCAGCGGAAAGCTCACGGTTGTGAAGCCGCTCGGCAACCCTTGCAAATACGGCATCCTCCAACTTTTCATGGTTCAGGATGGTGGAATAGATGAACGTGGCGAGAACCGGCTCGCTATCAATAATGCTGGTCGCTTCATCTCTTACCGCCTGCCAGACGGGATCGACAACATCGCGCTTTTGGCGCGTATCGGGTTTTGCAGAAATATTTGTGGCCATGGCCAACTCCAGAAAATTTTTTTAATTTTACCTATAGTAGGTATGCGAATGGAGTAAACAAGACTGTAATTTGTGAACAATATTCTCAATCGGTGAACAATCATCGGGATTGATCAACTTTTTCCAACTCTAATAGTCGCCAGTAGAATTCAATCCATCAGAAAATCCAGCACCAATTGCTTATGGATACGATCTCCTACGGCATTCATGTGGTTTCTGCCTGGAATTTCGCGAAATATCGCATTTTGCATGATTTTTGCCAGTTTACCGCCATCCTGGGCGACATCATCCTCCGACCCAATTGCGATCAGGGTCTGATTTCCAATACTTTCAAAAACCTCTCTCGGGATAAAGTGGCGAGCACCCATAATACATGCTGCAAGGGCCTCAAGGTCGGAACCTGTTGATTCAGCAAATTTACGAAATTCGCGCCCAATCACTGTCGAAACGTCGTCCATGGAAGGCGCAAGCAGGCCATCGCGGATTTGGGAGGAATCGAACCCGCCTTCAACCATGTTGTAGCCATTGCCGGAAAATACCAATCTCGAAATCTGCTCAGGTGCCCTCCCCGCCATGGTGGCCGCAATTCGGGCACCCAGAGAGTATCCCATTACATGGCTCTTGCAGATTTCGAGATGGCGCAGGAGCGCCAAAGCGTCATCAGCCATCTGGTTCAGGCTGTAATCGTGCTCGAAATGGCTTTTGGTACTTCTACCATGTCCGCGATTGTCGAATGCGACTACGTGATATCCAGAATGTGCAAGCAATTTTACCCATCCGGTATTGACCCAATTCACTTCCTTGTTCGAAGCAAACCCATGAACGAGCAGCACAGTCTCACCTTCTCCCCTTTCAACATAGGAAAGTTCGAGTTCTCCATTTTCCGTGTTCAATTGTGCTGAGGGCATTTCACATCTCGGACTGTTTTGAAGTTTGAACCTTATGAATGTTCATAGAACTGATTTCAGTCAACAAAAACCCTTTTCACATGGAGCAGTTTCTTTTAAGACAGGATCATTCGCAATTTGGGACAAGATAAGAAAATGGCCGGCCATACTGTACCTCATTTCCAGAATGACAAGGGCGTTAGCACGATCGAAATTGGTGTGAAGGAATTCATGTGCTGCGGAGCCAGTGAACCATACGACCACCCACACGTGTTTCTGGATATGGGTTCGGATTCAGAAATTGTCTGCCCTTATTGCTCAACGCTTTTCAAATTCAATTCCAAACTGGAACCGACAGAGACCAATCCGGATGGTTGCATCTATTCCAGTGTCGAATTTGCCATTCTTTAACTGATGAACAAGACCCGCAGCCGCCGCAATGTATTGGTGAGCGGTGGAGGGATTACCGGGCTCACAACCGCTCTTTGTCTCGCCAGGGCCGGTTTTAGGACGGAAATTTTCGAGAAAGCCGAAGGTTTTGAAACTGTTGGAGCCGGGATCCAGCTTTCTCCAAACGCACTCAACATCCTTGATGATCTGGGGCTGGTGGAGCAACTGAAAAATTTTGCTGTCGCCCCTTCAGCCATCCGGGTAATGTCGGCGACAAATGGTTCGGAAACCACCAAAATTCCGCTTGGTTCGACAATCATCGAGAAATATGGCGTTCCCTATCTGGTCGTCCACCGGGCCGATCTTCATCAGGTACTTGCCCGCGCCGTACACGACAATCCCGATACACAGCTTCATTTAAACTCAAGTGTGGAAGACGTTGCAATTCATGCCAATGGTGTGACCGGCATGATTTTCGAGAACGGCCAGATGAAGGAATATCCCGCTTCTGCATTGATTGCTGCTGATGGTGTCTGGTCGAAACTGCGTCACAGTCATTTCAAGGAAGAACCAGCGAGCTATTCCGGGTTGATCGCATGGCGCGGTTTGATATCCACAGAACAATTGCCGGGCTCTCATGATCTCGAAAACACGCAGTTATGGCTTGCGCCCCAATCGCATGCAGTCAGCTATCCAATCAGAAACGGCAGACATTTAAATGTCGTGGTAATTACACCAGGTAAACCGGGAACGGATGACGCAGATGACAGCAGAAACTGGTCGCAATCCGCCACAGCGACCGAGCTAAAGCAACAATTGACAGGCTGGTGCGATGAATTTCGCTCGTTAATGCAATATCGAACACGATGGACGCGCTGGCCGCTCTACCATTGTCCAGATACCCGAAACTGGTTGCGGGGGCCTACCGCCATGGCCGGTGATGCAGCGCATGCCATGTTGCCATTTGCAGCACAAGGTGCGGTCATGGGAATAGAGGATGCTGCAGTACTCGGGAGTTGCATGTCAAAAGCACTGGATAGAGATCTGCCAGTCGAGGCCGCGTTTGCAGAGTATCAGGAACAAAGAACGCCGCGCATTCGTCGTGCAGAGCGGCTGGCACATTCAAACGGTCAGATTTATCACATGGGTCAACCATTCGCCACTGCCCGGAATGTGGCAATGAAGGTTTTGGGCGGCAAAAGACTGCTTGAGCGACAGAATTGGTTATATGGCTGGCAGGCAGATTAGGGACATTCCAGTAATCCGTTTGCCGCATCCATTGCCGAAGCAAGTTCGGCAGCATGATCCGGGTCCCTGAACACACGCCCAAACAATTTATCAACACGCTGTTGGGGCCATAGTTCCTGATATTTTTGTGCGAGTTCCCTGGCTTTGGTGTAATTCCCCAGGCGATAATGGGCTGCCATCAAATAGGCAACGGAAACAGGGCCGGTAGGCGCTCCGCCAGCTATTGCATTCTCGAAAGTTTGAACTGCACCTGCAAAATCGCCGGTATGAAATTTGGCCGATCCCAAGGCATTTTGAAAGACAAACCCAGAATCGTCAGGCTGGGATTTGATCGCTTCGCTGACCCGCTCCAGGACACGTTCAAAGTCTCCGGAGAATAATGAAATCAGGGCATCAAACTCAACCAGGTGCAGATCATCGGGATCAAGCTCGAGGGTTCGCGCCGAAAGCAATTTAGCGTCGCTCCAATTGCGGCGGGCAAATTCAACTGTTGAAAGAGCTGATTGGCTCCAGGCCGATTCCGGTGACAGCAGGGCCGCCTGATTGGCGCGTTCTTCCGCTTGTGACAATGACAATTTTACCTGCTCCGGATCAACGGAGACAAGCGCGACCAGTGCGTGAACGTGTGCTGCACCGGCAAATCCCCCAAAGTAGGTATTATCAAGGGAAATCGCCGATTCAAATACAAGAAGGGCAGCCTTCAGGCGAAATGGCTCGATGGCTGGAAAGACCAAGTCCCGGCCCTCGGCGGCAAGATTGACGGCTTGAAGCCTGGAAGGTGAAGTTTCGAATATTGCTGTGCGTTTCTGGCCGGAATTGTCAGATCTTACCGTAGTCTGATTTCCTGAATTGTTGGCTTGCCAGCCAAGATACGATACGAACGCTATCATCAAGGCCACGGCCAAACCAATCAGCAAAAATGGGGAGGTGAACAATCCTGATTTTGGAGAATGTGGCCGTCGTGATGTAAATTCCGGGGTGTAGCTGCCTTTCGGCAAGGCAATATAGATCGAGTCTGATTGGCCATCTGTATTGTAATATTCGTCCATGCGGCGCCGTAATCTGTCCGCATCGACCCGAATTACATTTTCGCGTTTCAAAATCTGGTCATCGGGATAGTTATAAACATCCATGGCC
>JBPCWJ010000397.1:0-2768 GCA_051009635.1 Rhizobiaceae bacterium | reverse complement strand
ATTCAGATAATGGATATGAAGGCCTTCCGCGCAGGAGTTGCGGATTTTTTGAATAGGCAATCACATTGTTGTTTTCATCCAGCACAAAGGCTGTCGTATCGTTTGTTCGTCCGATCTCGGCGATTAGCCGGTTAATCACAAACCGGCCAACGGCCGCGAGGATATATCCTTGCGTTTCTCCGTCTCTATTCAACGGTAGATAAACGAAATGAAACAGGATGGGTCCGATCCTGACCGGTTGACCCCATTTAGGTTTTTCAAAATCGCCTGTTAGCTGGGTTTCAAAGGAGGACTTGGCATTTTCTGAAAGCCAATTCCGGTTAAACGTGCCGATTTCGCCCCGTGGATTTCTGCTCAGATCGATCCAGGTGCCGTCTGTTTTGTAAACCATCAGAGCTTCCACGGCTGGTTCGGTCGACAAAATTGTCCGCATGACTGGTTCGACATTTTCGCGGTCAAGTTCAGTTATGGTTCCATTCTCATAGAGCGAAGCAAATGTGCGCACGGTAAGTTCTGTACGTTCTGTCTCCCTTTTGATGTCATTTTCCATGCTGGAAATGAGTGTTTCAGCGCGTTCATTGAGAAGGGAAAATGTATTGTTCAAATTGGAATCGACGGACATGAACAAAATCGTGCCGACAGAAAGCGCGACCAGTGCACCAAATGTCCCAGCAAGCACAAAGCGCATGGAAAAAGACCATTTGCGTGATTTGTTTTTGTCTTCGGAATTGGGATCCACGATCACCCTCAAGTTAATGAAGCATGCTTCTACTGAATACATGACAGAAAATTCATCATCTATCACCATAAATATCGGTAATGATGTAGGGTCAGGACCCATTAAATTACACGAAATGGCGCCCGATATGACGAGAAATACAAGGAAAAGCTTGAAGAGCGGGGCTTGCGTCCCGGTCAAGGGCTTTGACGCTGGAGTTTGAGGTCAGACCGGGCGTCCTGCGGATAAGGCCAATTTGCACGGAATACTGCGTCGTAAATGCTCGAAAACCGGACGGTTTACTGCGCATTACCTCCTTGTATCCGTACAAATTTGCTCCTACCATTTTGCACAATTTAATGAGTCCTGACCCCAGCGATTCCGCTGGATTTTCCTTGCCACTGCAACCAGATAGGCTTTAAATCGAACTTCCGGCAGGAAACTGCGCAAATTTTCCTGTTTTTCACTTTTAAGGATGGAATGTCGGTGCTATAGAGCGCGCGAAACGCTTTACGATCGGATTCCGGAAGTGGGGCGAATGCGGGTATGGTGAAATTGGTAGACACGCCAGATTTAGGTTCTGGTGCCGCAAGGCGTGGGAGTTCAAGTCTCTCTACCCGCACCAATCCCTCCGAATCTCAGTCCATACCGGACAATGGCGCTGCCCATGATAAATATCGGGCCGTCGTGCGGTAAATGGACAAAGCAGAGGAAGACAACGAGAAAATGCAGGTAGAAGAAACAGCGCGCGACGGTCTCAAGCGCGAATTGAAAGTAACTGTTCCGAAAGCTGATTTGGCAAAACGGTTACAGGGCCGGCTCGAAGAATTAAAGGGGCAGGTTCGTCTTAATGGATTTAGGCAGGGCAAGGTTCCCATCAGCCACCTGAAAAAGGTTTATGGCAAACAGGCCATGGCTGAAATTGTGAATGATTTGGTCAATAAGGAGACCGGTGAAATTTTGGTCGAGCGGGAGGAAAAGGCCGCCCAGCAGCCCGAAATCACGATGACGGAAGATGAAAAGGAAGCCGAAGCGGTGCTTTCCGGTGCAGCCGATTTTGAGTTTTCGGTTGCCTATGAAGTCCTTCCCGAGATCAACGCCCCTGAACTGGAAAAACTGAAGATCGAGCGTCCTGTCGCCGAGTTGAGTGACGACGAAGTCAAGGAACAGGTTGAGAAGGTTGCCGAAAGCGCCCGCCCTTATGAAGAGAAGAAGGGCAAGGCAGCCAAGAAAGACCGTGTGACTATCGATTATTCCGGGAAAGTCGACGGTGAGTTGTTTGATGGTGGTACGGATACCGATTCGCAATTGGTGCTCGGTTCCGGGCAATTCATTCCAGGATTTGAAGACCAGCTTGCCGGGAAGAAGGCTGGCGATGAAACCGTCGTGAAAGTGACATTCCCCGAAGAATACCAGGCCGCTCATCTGGCCGGCAAGGAAGCCGAGTTTGATGTAACGGTCAAACTGGTGGAAAAACCCGGCAAGCTTGAAATCAATGATGAACTGGCCAAGCAGTTGGGCGTGGAAAGCGCCGAGAAGCTAACCGAAACAGTCCGTAGCCAGATGGAGAGCCAATATGGTTCCTTTACCCGTGCCCGGGTAAAGCGGCAGGTTCTCGACAAGCTTGATGAAGTCACCAAGATCGAACTTCCTCAGAAAATGGTTGAACAGGAGTTCAACAATATCTGGGGTCAGGTGACCGGTGAGCTAGAGCGCTCCGGCAAGACATTCGAGGATGAGGACACGACCGAGGAAAAGGCTCGTGAGGAATATCAGACGCTGGCTGAAAGGCGTGTCAGATTGGGCCTTGTCCTGGCGAATATCGGTGAAACTGCCGAGATCCAGGTAACCGAGGAAGAGTTGCAGAAGGCAATTTACGACCAGGTTCGCCAGTATCCGGGTCAGGAACAGCAGGTCTTTGAGTATTTCCGCGAACATCAGGATGCTGTCGCGGGCCTGCGGGCGCCGATCTATGAAGACAAGGTTGTCGATTTCATCATGTCAAAAGCGGATGTAACGGACAAATCGGTCAGCAAGGAAGAGCTGATCA
>JBPCWJ010000396.1:0-7431 GCA_051009635.1 Rhizobiaceae bacterium | reverse complement strand
GGCTGGAGACGATCCGCGAGGATTGCCGTATCGGGATTATAACCCGCAGTGAAAAAGGATCTGTCACCGTTACACGGGATGAAACCCATGTGGTTAACGCTCATCCAATCGAACAACTGGTGGATACGACCGGCGCCGGTGATTTGTATGCGGCAGGCTTCCTCTATGGATTGACCAATGGCAGGGACCTTCCCGATTGCGCCCGGCTTGGCGGTCTTGCGGCAGCCATCGTCATCCAGCAAATCGGTCCCCGGCCTGCCAAATCACTGAAGGCTGCCATGGAAGAAGAAGGCTTCTGATCCTAGGAATTGTTTTTCCGTACCAGAGCTTGAAGCGTATAGAGGGTTTCAAGTGCTTGGCGGGGCGTCAGTTCGTCAGGAGAAATTTCCTCCAATGCCTGCACCACTTCGCTCTCGACCTGCGGGCTTTGGGGAGGCTGTTCCTGCTTGACCGAGAACAGGGGCAGATCATCAATCATTGCTGAAACCGGCTTTGCGCGATCAGCATTCTCAAGCTGGTCCAATACGTCCCGGGCACGGGCAATGACTGCATCAGGAAGTCCGGCAAGTCTCGCCACCTGAATTCCATAGGACCGGTCAGCAGAGCCTGGCGCTACTTCATGCAGGAAAATCACATCTCCCTGCCATTCCTTGACCTTCATGGTCACATTGGAAAGCCTTGGCAGAACTTCCGACAGGGCGGTCAATTCATGATAGTGGGTCGCAAACAAGGTCCGGCAGAAATTGGCCTCGTGCAAATGTTCGATTGCAGACCATGCAATTGAAAGGCCGTCAAAGGTTGCGGTTCCGCGGCCAATTTCGTCCAGAATGACGAAAGACCGCCGGCCGGCCTGATTCAAAATAGCGGCGGTTTCAATCATCTCGACCATGAAAGTCGAGCGGCCCCGGGCAAGATCGTCAGCCGCACCGACCCGGCTGAACAACCGGTCAATGACACCTATATGCGCGCTTTTGGCGGGTACAAACGAGCCCATCTGGGCAAGGATCGCAATGAGCGCATTTTGCCGCAAGAAAGTAGATTTACCGCCCATATTGGGCCCTGTCAGCAGCCAGATCGAACCGTCTTCCAGCTCATCCTGCGGCCCGATATTGCAATCATTGGCAATAAAGGGAACCGAACCCTCCCGCCTGAGAGCCTGTTCCACGACAGGATGACGGCCACCAACGACGTGAAAGTCGAGGCTGTCATCGACCTTTGGCCTGCAATAATCCTGTTCGGTCGCCAGTCTGGCCAATGACTGACAGACATCAAGCAGGGCAAGCGCGTTTGCGACCAGCGAAATCGCTTCGGACTGTTCCAGAATTTCGGTCTGCAGCCGTTCAAAGATTTCCTGCTCGATTGCAAGTGCACGCCCTGCGGCATTTGCAATTCTAGTCTCGGTTTCGGCAAGCTCGGTGGTGGTGAACCGCATGGCATTTGCCAGGGTCTGGCGATGTATGAACCTGGCCTTTGCCTCTTCACTGGTCAGCGGGCCGGAATTCAGTGCTGTTACCTCGATAAAATAGCCGAGGACATTGTTGAATTTGATCTTGAGCGATTTAACGCCGGTCTCTTCTGCATATTGTGCCTGCATGGATGCAATTACGCGGCGGCTTTCATCGCGTAATGCGCGAAACTCGTCCAGCTCAGCGTTATATTCGGATCGGACAAAACCGCCGTCGCGGCTGAGCAAGGGCAGTTCATCCGCCAGAGCGCGATCCAGTTCATTCATCAGTTTTTCAGGAGCACGAACCAAATCCGCCATGGCCTGATCAAGCTCATCGGGCAAGGAAGCACCCTCCAAGTGCTTATCGATCATATGCTCTAATGAGGTTGCCAGTTCCAATCCTGCACCAATTGCCGCCATGTCTCGCGGGCCGCCTCGATTGAGCGCCAGGCGAGACAATGCACGTTGAATATCAGGGCAGGATTTCAGGAGTAGCCGGATTTGGTCTGACAGATCTGAATGATCAGTCATGAATGAAACCGAATCCAGACGCTGCAAAATCGGTTCGGGAACCGCCAACGGATTCATCAAACGCTGACCCAGCAATCTGGCACCGGCACCCGTTACCGTCCTGTCGATTGATTTGAGCAGGCTGCCATTTCTCTCGCCGCTCATGGTTTTGGTCAATTCAAGATTTGTCCTTGTTGCTGCATCGATAAACAGCGTTCGAGAAGCTTCTTCCCTGATCGGCCTTTGCAGTACCGGACGCTCTCCAAGCTGAGTCTTTTCCAGATAGGCAAGCAATGCACCTGCTGCGGCAGCTTCAACCCTTGTAAACTGGCCGAAACTTTCGAGCGTGTTTACCTTGAAATAGGCCTGCAACCTTTCAGTCGCAGCGGAGCTGTCAAAAACCGTCTGCGGCTGTACGGATATTGCAGCACCACCCTCTTCAAGCGGTGTCCGGAATTGCTCATCGGAAAACAGCTTGTCAGATACAATGATCTCACTGGGTTCAATCCGGGCGATATCAGCCGTCAGACTGTTTCTGCTGGTGGAGCATACCGAGAATGCGCCGGTTGAAAGATCCACCCAGGCAAGCGCCAGTTCCTGCGAACTCTCGCCCAGGCGTATCCGGGCAAGTGCAGCCAGAAAGTTTGAACGGACCGGATCGAGAAGCTTGTCTTCTGTAATGGTTCCGGGAGTGACCAAACGCCTGACATCACGGCGGACCACTGCTTTGGAACCACGCTTGCGGGCTTCTGCCGGATCCTCTGTCTGCTCACAAACGGCAACGCGATGACCAAGCGAAATCAGCCTGTGCAGATAATCCTCTGCGCTGTGAACCGGTACGCCGCACATTGGGATATCTTCACCGAGATGCTTGCCGCGTTTGGTCAGCGTAATGCCAAGGGCACGTGATGCAGTTTCGGCGTCTTCAAAAAACAATTCGTAGAAATCGCCCATCCGGTAAAACAGCAGCATATCGGGATTGGCTGATTTAATCTCGATATACTGCTCCATCATCGGTGTCGCCCGCTGAGCAGATTTTACGTCCGTGCTGTTCAAGTAACCCTGCCGAACCAAACAAAATAATCAAATCGAGCAGACATTGATAATGCGTCTGCAGCCTTCACGATTGCGGAATGGCAGCATAAAGGCAAGCCGAATGGCCGAAGCCGATCCTTGCTGTTGGAAATCTCCACAGAACATGTCATGAATTTGATCAGAACAGGCGAACTTTTGTTGGGTTGGCCGCATATCCGAGATGACAGACCGGCCCCAAGCCGGCGAAAGACGGGAATAGAAATTATGCCGGCAACCGACAAATCTGCAGAATCAGGCCCAATGGTATCAGACCAGGAGGCGCTTGAATTCCACGCACAGGGACGGCCCGGAAAACTGGAAATAATTCCTACCAAACCGATGGCGACCCAGCGGGACCTGTCCCTGGCATATTCGCCGGGCGTGGCCGTACCCGTTCAGGCGATCTCGGAAAATCCAGATCTTGCCTTTGACTATACGACACGCGGGAACATGGTCGCGGTGATCTCCAACGGAACTGCAATTCTTGGCCTGGGCAATCTGGGTGCGCTCGCCTCCAAACCGGTCATGGAGGGTAAATCTGTTCTTTTCAAGCGTTTTGCCGATGTCGATTCAATCGATCTGGAAATAGATACCAGCGACATAGACGCTTTTGTCAATTCAGTCCGGTATCTGGGTCCGTCCTTTGGCGGAATCAATCTTGAAGATATCAAGGCGCCGGACTGCTTTATTATCGAACAGACCTTGCGCGAAGTCATGGACATTCCGGTTTTCCATGACGACCAGCACGGTACGGCAATCATCGCAACCGCCGGGCTTCTCAATGCGATGGAACTTACCGGCCGGAATCTTTCCAACACAAAGCTGGTTTGCAACGGTGCCGGTTCAGCAGGCATTGCCTGCGTCGAGTTGATCAAGGCAATGGGATTTGCCGCAGAAAACATCATCCTTTGCGATACCAAGGGCCCGATCTGGAAAGGCCGCAAGGAAGGGATGAACCAGTGGAAATCCGCCCATGCAACCGAGACTGACGCCAGGACACTAGCCGAAGCCATGGATGGTGCAGATGTCTTTTTCGGGCTTTCTGTAAAGGGTGCGCTGACGCCCGAAATGGTAACCTCCATGGCCGACAAGCCGATCATATTCGCTATGGCAAATCCGGATCCCGAGATTACGCCGCAAGAGGTGGACGCCATACGCAAGGATGCCATCATGGCGACTGGCAGATCGGACTATCCCAACCAGGTCAATAATGTCCTCGGATTTCCCTATATTTTCCGTGGCGCGCTGGATGTTCAGGCGACCACAATCAATGATGAAATGAAGGTTGCCGCCGCAAGGGCACTTGCCGATCTTGCCCGCGAGGATGTGCCCGATGAGGTAGCCAATGCCTATCGCGGAAATCGTCTGAAATTCGGTCCGAAATACATTATTCCAGTGCCTTTTGATCCGAGATTGATCTCGAACATACCTCCTGCCGTTGCAAGAGCAGCTGCTGAAAGCGGTGTTGCACGACGGCCTATCATAGATATGGAAGCCTACGGCCAGCAACTATCTGCAAGGCGTGACCCCATTGCTTCAACGCTTCAGCGAATATACGGCCGGGTCAGGCGAAGTCAGAAACGTATCGTGTTTGCCGAAGGCGAAGAAGAACAGGTCATGCGCGCGGCCATTGCCTATGTAAATCAGGGGCTTGGCACGGCCATTCTTGTAGGCCGGGATGAACAGCTTGAGGAAACCGCAAACCGAGCGGGAATTGATCTCAACCGCGCCAATATCGAGATTGTCAATGCACGGCTTTCCGACCGGGGCAGGCATTATTCTGATTTTCTTTATTCGAGATTGCAGCGCGAAGGCTACTTGTTTCGAGACTGCCAGAGAATGGTCAATACGGACCGCAACATCTTCTCCGCCTGCATGGTCGCGCTTGGTGATGCCGATGGCATGGTCTCGGGAATAACCCGTAATTATTCGACGGTGCTTGATGACGTAAGGAAAGTAATCGACCAGAAACAGAATCACCAGCTTATCGGAGCGACCGTTGCCATTTGCAGGGGCCGCAATCTTATCGTTGCAGATACCGCGATCACAGACATGCCAACTTCATTGGAACTTGCCAATATTGCCTGTGAGGCAGCCGGGTTCGCCCGCTCGATGGGGTATGAGCCACGGGTCGCCATGCTCGCCTATTCCACTTTCGGTCATCCTGCCGGAGAGCGTTCGCAGAAGGTTCGTGAAGCTGTCGAGTTATTGAATTCACGCAATGTCGACTTTGAGTTCGATGGTGAAATGGCGGCTGACGTTGCGCTAAATTCGGAAAAGATGTCGCTCTATCCGTTTTGCCGCCTGACCGGGCCAGCAAATGTTCTGGTAATGCCGGCATTCCACTCTGCATCCATTTCGACAATGATGCTGCAAGAGCTTGGTGGCTCGACCATAATCGGACCCATTCTGGTAGGGTTGGAAAAGCCTGTCCAGATAGTCCGGATCGGAGCGCGCGATTCCGATATTGTGAACATGGCGGCCATTAGTGCTTTTCATGCCGAATAGCGTCTAAGCGTTAGCCTTTATCTTGCCGGCCCCATCCCTGTGACGTCCGGCATCTGCGCCGTAATAGTTCACATAACGTGGATTTAGACGGGATACCGGCAGAATGATCAGAACATCGGTGGTGTTGAACCGCTGATCGACTACTGCATCGCGCCCTATCCAAGCACCTAGCCGCAGATAACCCTTGATCAATGGCGGCAGGCCTGCAAGTGCTCTTCGCGGATTGATATCGGGATTCTGATCATCGATGATTTTTGCGGCTCTTCCGGGAATGGCGCTAACGTCCCAATCTGGATCCGGAGATGCGTTTTCGCGCAGGAATGCCAACTTGTCTGCATGGGGTTTTGGATCAGCGCCATTAAATGATGCACAGCCGAACATCACATCCACTCCGTAGCGCAGGACATAGGCCCAGGTCCCTGCCCAAAGCAGTTCAATCGTCCGCTTGTTACGCCATTCTTCCAGAATGCAGGAACGTCCCAATTCCAGGAACTCGAGAGAATCATGCCGTTCCAGCAAGGGTGCAATGTCAAATTCCGACTGGGTATAGAAAGATGATGAATGCTTATTCGCAACACTCTGCCGGAGCAGCCTGTAGGTACCGACGAGTATCTCGTGCCCATCCACTTCGTCTGTGACAATCAAATGGTCACAAATAGCGTCCCACCGATCGGCGTCACGCCGCCGAAGTGATGTAAACACTCCGGCTCTTGCAGCCATTTCGCGGTAGAAAACGGAATATCTCAAGGACTGTGCGGCGCGGACTTCGGCTGCCGTTCGGGCAAGCCGGACCGACATGGTGCCTAGCCTGCCCAAGACCGCATTTCCGGGTGATTTCGAATTGCTCTCATTACTTTGTCTGGAATACATCTCGTGTCAGGCCTTCGGATCCCGTTTTTGGATTTGGACAGAAAGTTACCCTGCCTGGATTACCAAGCACCCAAATTCCGCAAACAGGCGAAAAACGGAATCATCCACATTTATTGCTCAATTATGCAAAGACATTGTGACAGTTTGCAAGGCCGTGAGTGCCATCCGGGACGAACCGCTTTTACCAAAGATCAGGAATCACTTCCTGTTCAGCATGACCGCAGTTCAGAAATAAGTGCCCGCGGTTCTATAGGCTTTGTAACGAAACCATCGCTACCGGCTCTTTCACTCTGCTTGCGGGAACTGGCTTGTTCATCGGCGGTAAGCGTTAGAATTCTCGCTGGAGCCAGGCCGGAGGTTTTCTCGATTTTCCTTATTGCGCGGATTGCATCGGTCCCATCCATTTCCGGCATATGCAGATCCATCAGGACAAGGTCAAAACGCTCTCCAGCCGAAGACCGGCGCCGGAACTCCGCCACCGCGTCACGGCCATTTGTGACATGCAACACTTCCTGACCCGCCTTTTGCAATACAGATTTGACAAGGAGCGCGTTGATCTCATTGTCTTCGGCCAACAGGACACGCTTTGAAGCAAAACTTTCACCTGGTTTCACCAGCGGACCCTGCCAGCTTGCCTGCTTTTCACGCTCCGTAGATTCTGAACTACGATCTCCCAGAACCTGAATCAGCGAATTGTTGCGGACTGGTCGAACGAGGTAACCATCAAAACCGGAGGACAAATATTTCTTCAAATTTACGCGGCTATCCGGGCGAACCAGAATAATGGAATAAAGTTTCGATGGGCAGTTCATCCTTATGCGTGCCAGGGACCGTGCGACATTGCTCGATATCGCGGGATCCATGACCAGCGTATCAAATGGTTTGCCGTGAGAATTTTCTTCTTTCAAAAGCTTATGCGCATCGCCAAGCGTGTTGGTAAGCCGGGCCTGCCCCCCAACCGAAAGTATTGATTGCCTGATTGCTTCAGGTTCGACGCGACCGGGCGAAATTATCAGAACATT
>JBPCWJ010000395.1:0-10106 GCA_051009635.1 Rhizobiaceae bacterium | reverse complement strand
GGCCAAACCCGAACGGGTTACCAATCGCAAGTACCCAGTCGCCGATCCGCGCTACATCGGAATCACCAAACTGAACCGCGGTCAAAGGTTTTTCAGGTTCCACCCGCAAAACGGCCAGATCGGTTTTGGAATCCCTGCCAATCACCTCTGCGGTAAGCTGTGCCCCATCGGAAAAATTGACCGTTACCTCGTCGGCATCGGAAATCACGTGGTTATTGGTGACAATTATACCTTTCGGGTCGATTACAAAACCGGACCCCAGAGAATTGCGGGTACGGGGCCCATTATCCGGCCTGTCCGGAAACAATTCATCGAAAAATTCCTGGAACGGGCTGCCTTCAGGTACTCGTGGCGTGGCATTGGGACGACGCTGTTCCACCTTTTGTGATGTTGAAACATTCACGACAGCACCAATTAAATCTTCGGCTAGATCAGCAACTGATTCCGGACCCTGCGCGAACACTGGCGACCGGTCACCCAATCCCTGACCGGTGATCAGCAACATTGCCATCGCAATTGTTGCGGTCATGCGGACAAGTGAGACTTCATTTAGCATCGCAAGCATTCTTTCATTCCTCAGTGACGAGGCAGCGGCTCCTTACCCTACCCCTTGACTATCCAAATCAGGCCAACGCCTATAATCATTGCAACTACGCCGAAATTACGAAGTGTGTTTTCCGGAATTTCCGGTACTTCACGGGCTAGCCTTTTCACACCCGATGGGAATACCGCATAAATCAGACCCTCGAAAACCAGAAACAGGCCAAATCCGATTACGAGTTCTTGCATTCCCATCGTTACGTCAAAGCCTTGTCCGACATACAGATAGCTGCCTATTTGCTTTGGTCAACGTCAAACGCTGGCTCAGTTGCTGTCGGTAGAATCATTGCCGGCAGCCTGCGTGTCGTCACCGGCCTGATTATCGTTGGATTCGGCACCTTCAATTACCTGGGTATCCTCAATCTGCGGGCCACCGGCAGACGGAATTCCGTCAATCCTCGATTGTTCGAAATACCGGAAGAAATCAGAATCAGGCGACAATACCATTGTGGTCCCGGAGCTCTGCAGCGCCTGGGTATAAGCTGCCATCGACCGGTAGAATTCAAAGAACTCAGGATCCCGATTGAAAGCGTCAGCGAATATGGAGTTTCTCTCCGCCTCGCCTTCACCTCTGAGAATCTCTGATTCCCTTTGGGCATCTGCAACAATTTCGACGACCTGCCTGTCCGCGACAGCGCGAATCCTTTGTGCAGCTTCACGGCCACGCGCGCGGATCAACTCCGCCTCGGCAAGACGTTCGGCCTTCATCCGCTCAAACGTCTGATCGGACACTTCGCGTGTCAGGTCAGTTCTGCGAATTCGTACATCTTCAATTTCCAGACCGAGCGAAACCGCATCCGGACGAAGCTGGTCACGAACTTCACGCATCATTGACAGGCGTTCATCCGAAAGGGCAGCCTCAAACCCGCGAAGACCGTAAACACCACGAAGTGCGGAATCGAGACGTGTGCGAAGCCTGGCTTCTGCCAATGTCACGTCACCACCTACAGTGGCCCTGAACCGCTTTGGATCGGCAATTCTGTAGACAACAAAAGCGTCCACTTCATAGAATTTACCGCCCGATACCTGCACACGGATATCCTCCAGATCAAAGCGCAACTTGCGGTCTTCAATGATCTGGACATTGTCCGCATCAAGGAAAGCAAAGGGCAGTTTGAAATAAAGACCTGGTTCAGTCTTCACAGACTGAATTTCACCGAAACGAACAACAATTGCCTGTTCGCGTTCATTTACGACAATGATCGAATTATAGATAAGCAACGCCAGGACAGCGACGCCGATCAAGATGAGTGGAAGCCTGTTCATTGGGCTTCTCCTTGCTGTCTTGCGCGGATTTCAGGTAATGGAAGATAGGGAACGACACCCTGCCCTCCCTGACCTTGCCCGATAATTACCTTGTTGGAGCCCTCAAGCACATTTTCCATGGTCTCAAGGAACAGCCGCTTGCGCGTGACTTCGGGAGCCTTGCGATACTCGTCATAGACAGAGACAAACCGCTGGGCCTCACCTTCTGCTTCCTTGACGATTCTTCCCTTGTAAGCTGCTGCAGTCTCACGAATCTGAGCACCTTCACCGCGGGCAGCACCCAGTTTCTGGTTCGCATATTGCTGAGCTTCCTCGACAAACCGGTCTTCATCCTGTTCAGCGCGCTGAACCTCATCAAACGCGTCAGCAACCGGTCTTGGCGGGGCAACATCCTCGATTGTAATCCGGTTCAATTGAACTCCGACACCATATTCATCCAGCGTCGACTGAACAATGTTGAGAACATCGTCGGAAATTCCAGCACGATCATCACGGAAGACATCCTGAGCGGGCCTGCGTCCAACAATCTCGCGCATCGCGCTTTCTGCAAGCTGCCGCACCGTTTCATCAGGATTGGCCACGTTAAACAGATAGGCTGCTGGATCGGTTACTGAATACAGAATCGCAAATGTGACATCGACAATGTTTTGGTCACCTGAAAGCATCATGCCACCTTGTGCGCTTGTCCTCGAAGCACTGCCAATCGAAATCTGACGCTCCTGAATATTGGCAATTTCCACCGTTTCAATCGGCCAGAGATGAAAATGTAGGCCGGGACCGGAAATCTCTTCCTTCGGCTTACCAAAACGCAATTCCACACCGCGCTGATCCGGCTGAACCGTATAGATCGACTGGAATAGCCACAGCGCAACAAGCGCTACGAGCGCAATTATCCAGAACAATGGTGAACCGCCGCCACCGCCGGGCATTGCCCGTTTGAGGCGATCCTGACCCTTACGAATAATTTCCTCAAGGTCTGGTGGGTTTCCACCTCCGCGTGGAGGTTGGGGACCCTGACCCCAGGGACCTCCCGATCCGTTGCTATTGTTGTTCCAGCCACCGCCGGATTGATTGCTCCAGGGCATTCAATATCCTTTATTCATTCAAGTGAAACTTGCAGTTATGTGGGTTATAGGCATCAACCCTGCCGCTTTCAATTAAATCTCTCGTAACCACCCGTTAAATTGCATGGATGGACCAAAAAACGCGGCGCATGCTTAACCTAAAACTCCAAATCATGGAACTATATTCTGTCATATACGGCAAATCTTGTCGCAGCCGTATCCTTTTCACCTGCAGGAATGTCTTCGCTGCTTGTCATTTTCCAGTTTTTTTCATCAATTGGTGGGAATTTCGTGTCACCTTCCGGCGAAGAATGTACATGAGTTATATAGAGCCGATCCGCAAATTCGATTGTTCTGGAATAAATTTCTCCTCCACCAATTACATGAACTTCTTCCAAATTTTCTTCTGCTGCGTATCGCCTTGCTATCGATATTCCGCTTTCGATATTGGCCGCCACCTCGATTCCAGGCACCAAAAAACCATCATTCCTCGTAATCACAATATTGCATCGGCCAGGTAAAGGTTTTCCTATCGAATCAAAGGTTTTTCTACCCATTATTATGGGTTTACCCATGGTAATTTGCTTGAACCGCTTGAGATCCGACGACAACCGCCAGGGAAGTTCACCATCTACGCCAATTACACCATTGCGGCCAATAGCTGCAATAATCGCCAATCTGATTTCATTATCTTCCATGGCCCTTCGCTAGCAGATTGAATTGCGTTGCGCCAATGGAATTCCGGCCGGTCACAGCTTTCCGTTCACAATGTAATTCACAGCCAATTGCGAAACAGTAATTTGCTTTCTGCCTGGACCGCTATTAATTATAGGATGTCTTGGTAAATTCAGGGCAAGTCATGAAAATACGCAGTAACCCCTCGACTGTAGTAATTATTGCCGCCACCCTGGCGGTATCCGGCTGTACGACTTCCGACACTTCCGGACCATCATCCTCGGTATTTTCCAACAATACCAACCAGCAAGGCGCAGACACACAACCGGTTGTGGCTGCTGTTAACCCCAATTGCAAAAAAGAATTGGCAGATGGTCCGCCGCCCAAACCTGCCAGGGGGGCTGATTTTGGTCAGATAGCCGCAAACAACAATTCGAGCGATGAACAGGGCATTATCCAGACAATTGGCGGACATTTTGGTGAACAGACCGCCGCTACGAATGACAGCACAACATCAGCACGAACCAACAGCGACGTGGATGTAAGGGGTACCTGGAATATCACCGACGGTTCCCCGAACTGCGTTTGCAAACTGACAGTAGACGGCGTCTTTACAACACAAGGTAAAGGAAGCGACACCGGCACGATCAAGATCAATGAATGCACCAGCCCCGGAATAATCAGCATGGCGACCTGGTCTCTCGCCTATACTTCAAGTGGTTATGATTCAAAACTGGAACTCAAGACAAAAGACAGGAAAACTGCCCTGGCAATCTTGAACCGCGAAGGGATTCACTATTTCTCTGGCAGGCTTTCAAATGGTGCACCTATCACCATGTGGCGGGAAGGCCAGAATTACAAACAGCTGCAATTCGGCCAGAATCAAACCCGGACAGGGCAATAAAAATATCTAGACCGCAATCGGTGCCTTGATGCTTGGTTGGGCTTCATAACCAATAAGCTCGAAATCATTATAGGTGAATTCCGTCAATTCACGAACCGCCGGGTTGATGCGCATTTCCGGCAATTTCCCCGGCCTGCGGGTTAGCTGTAACCGGGCCTGCTCAAAGTGATTGTGGTAGAGATGGGCATCACCGAAAGTATGGACAAAGTCTCCCGGTTTCAGTCCGCAAACCTGCGCAACCATCATCGTCAACAACGCATAGGAAGCGATATTGAATGGCACGCCCAGAAAAATGTCCGCCGAGCGTTGATATAGCTGACAGGAAAGCTTGCCATCTGCGACATAAAACTGGAACAGGCAATGACATGGGGGCAGCGCCATTTCATCAACCTGTGCCGGGTTCCATGCAGACACAATATGCCGCCGTGATGACGGATTTTCCCTAATGGCTTTTACGAGATTTTCCATCTGGTCCACATGGCCGCCGGAGCCGTCAGGCCAGCTGCGCCACTGATAACCATAGACAGGGCCAAGGTCACCATTTTCATCTGCCCATTCATCCCAGATACTTACGCCGTTCTCATGCAGGAATCCGATATTTGTATCCCCTTTCAAGAACCAGAGTAGTTCAATGATAATTGATTTCAGATGAAGCTTCTTGGTTGTCAGAACCGGAAAACCTTCACCAAGATCAAAACGCATCTGATGACCGAAGATCGAACGTGTACCGGTGCCTGTTCGGTCTCCACGATCCACACCATCCGAAAGCACCATGTCCAAAAGGTCGAGATATTGCTGCATACCCTATTGCCCGATTCGCTATGCTGAGATTTTCTCAACAATAGCCGAATTTGCCAGTTTCAAAACCATTTTGCGCACAGCAAATCCAAGACGAGCCGTCAAATCGGCCAGCATACGAAAATCAGAGCCATTTTCGGCGATTCACTTTATGAGCCTGATCTTGCCGGAACTCGCAATTCCCATAGGTACCGGCACATCGGAACCGGCATAGTCAGTGTTGATGCGGATATTGGGCCCATTTCCGATTTCTATTTCACCGGCAATTATGGCAGTCCAATGGGCGTCCTGCCCCACCTTGCTTTCCTTGTCGACAAAAAGTTTTCCCTTCTGCAGATATATGGCCCCTTCCAACAGGCGCGCATCCCGGCTTCGGATAGCAAATTCCCTTCCTGGTTTTGAAGTTCGGTCTTCAAAAAACAATATCCCGGCCAATGGTCCGGATCTGGGGGCGGTGAAAGCAACCGTTGTTGCAACACCAATATCAGCGACAGCTTCCTCTCCGGTAAAATAGAATCCGACATTCCGCCCTGCCATCGTGCTGGAACCCTCAAGAGCGAATGGTCCGTCCTTGATGATATAAATTCCAGGCCGCAACAATACTTTTGATTTTCCGCTCGACCTGATACCCCCGCAATATGTACCCGGCCTGAGTACTCTAAACCTGTTTCTGATATGAAGATTCTTTGCAACACAGCTCCCAACTGTCGGAGGGATACGGTCGGCAAGCGGATCAACAATGAGCGGGCTATCGGTTGTAGGTAAAGGGTGAAATGCGCCTGCCATCCCTTTATATCCACCAGCTATGTAGATATTCGCGCCTGACATCTGGGCCTTGTTGTTGACCATTATCGCGTTGGAAGCATTCGAATTTACATGAATTGCACACTTGTCTGCACTCAGCGAGGCCTTCCCGGAGATAGAAAACTGCCCTGCCCCATTATCATTTAATGCAATCACGCAACTGGGCTCGGTTTGTGCCAGCCTTGCCGAGGAGCGGACCTTGATTGGCATAGCGTCGTCATAAATTAGATGTGCAAAAAACGGCGACCAGTTATAGGAAAGTTTTACCGTTAGAGTCGCGCGGTCTTTCGATATTTTGGCTTTTATATTCAATGACTTCATATCTGGAATGCCACCACTGGATGCAGCTATGTTGGATGATATGAAACTGGTGACGGAAGAGTGGATTTCACTATCGGTTCTTCCGGCAATTCCCAATTCGGATACCCCCGCAAGAGCAGCAGAATCTGCCACTTGTTGCAGGCCTGATTTCTCCAGATAAATTGTCGTAAAATCGACTGCCAATCCCGCCACGCCCATGATCGGCACAAGCAAGATTGCAGACAGAACGGCAAAGTTCCCCTGAATGTTCATCAAGAACATTCTCAATGCAGTTATCATGTCAAATCCCCAAACTTGCGGAGATAATGAACCAATCAGCTTAAATTTTAGTATTAGCTAATTTTCAAAACTTATTGATGCAATAAATTGAAATTTAACGAAAAAACACAGTACCGATACCAGCTTCTTTAATTGCCGGATATCGATGCAAAGTATGACTTCTTTCAAATATCAAGATTCAGGGTTTTTTCCTTCTTGATATATTCACGCTGCACATTGACCGTATAATCCCGGACAATAGGCGCTGCATCCCTCTTGCGAGACAACTGCATGTGGAACACAAGCTGGCTTCCTGTCCTGAACATCATCTCGGCACTTATCAGATAAAACTCCCACATCCGCGCAAAGCGTTCGTCATATAATTCGACCACTTTCTTCCGGTTTTTTTCAAACCGTTTGCACCAATGCTCCAGCGTATAGGCGTAATGAAGGCGCAGGAATTCCAGATCAAGACACCAGAGATTGTTCCTTTCGATAACCTCGAAGACCTCCGACAGGGCAGGTGAGTATGCGCCCGGGAAAATATATTTCCTGTACCACGCGCTGGCCATGCCGGGAGGGCTCATATGCCCGATGGAATGCAGCAAGGTAATTCCATCATCGGGAGTAAGCGCATTTACCTTCTTGAAAAACTCGTCATAGTGGACAACGCCGACATGCTCGAACATGCCGACCGACACTATCCGGTCAAATTGGCCTTCCACATCCCTGTAATCCCGCAGCTCGAAGCGTACGCGATTATCTAGTCCAGCCTTCTTTGCCCTTTCACTGGCAAGTTGTTGCTGCTCCTGGCTGAGCGTGACTCCAAGCACTTCCACATCAGCTAGCTGTGCCAGATAAAGCGCCAGATCACCCCAGCCACAGCCGATATCAAGTACCTTCTGACCAGGCTTCAAATCCATTTTTGCGGCAAGCAGGCGCAACTTGTTTCGCTGTGCCTTTTCAAGCGAGTCTTTCGGACTCCGGAAATAAGCGCAGGAATAAAGCAGGTTCTTGTCCAGAAACAGCTTGTAGAGATCATTTCCCAAATCATAGTGATGGGCCACATTCTGCTGTGCCTTGCCTTTTGGATTGGCCTGCTGGACCTTCCGGGTCATCATCTTGATGCTGTTGAGGAATTTCTGTTCCCTCAGGTCGGTCAGTGAATAACGGTTTGCCGAAAACAAGGTGAGAAAATCACGGACTGTCGACCCATCTTCCATGGTGATCCGTTCATCCATATAGGCTTCACCCGCATGCAGTTCCGGATTGAAAACCAGCTTGCGATAAAGGTTTTTGTCGTGCAGCCGGATCGTGACCGGGTTCAACACCTCTCCTGCAGAATCGGTATCCACACCCTTTGTGAACAAATGGCGTTTGCCTTCGGCATCAATGATTGTGAGCTGACCAAATTTGATGAATGAACTCATCAATCTGTTAAGCGGAAACATCTCGTACTCCTGAATGCTTTTGTTGCCGCTTCTGACCGTCGGCGAACATGCTATATACCCAAATTTTCAAGGATCACAAATAAAGTTGGGGCAACCGTAACTCATAGCCCGGAAATCTACAGAATCAAGACATTCCGGTAGTCTTCACCCAAGAAGTCACGACAATTTGGCCTTTAAATCAAACGCCTTACCGCATATATATAGCGTGCCGGCTTGTTCGGCTATGACGATAAATGACCTGTGCAATAAACCATTCGGACCCGGGGGCGGTACCCGGCGCCTCCACCAAAACCCTACCGGCGCAAATGAGATAATCAGCAAGGCGGTTTTTGGCGGGGGCGAAATAGGATCGACGAGGGCGTAAAGACAGAGTTTTCGTTCGGCATGGTAGCCACCGTTATCGGGCCAAACTCAATAGTTGCAAACGACAACTATGCTGAGGCACGTCTCGCTGCGTAAGCAGTGCGACAGCTTCGATTAAACTCCTGATCTTTAGCAAGATCAGGCGGGGTCCGGAGGCACCTGGCAACAGAAGCCTCCACTTTTTTGCCAATTAACTGCCTGACCATTGGTTCTCGTTCTTGAGATATGTTGGGGGTCCTGCGGTAACGGAGTTGTTGACGCCGGTCAGTAATGTTTTGCCCGGCAATAAATTGCGGTTATATCGATTCTGAACTCGATAAATGGATTCGCGAAACGGCAAATATAGATGAGCGACGATTTAATACGTTACGATATTCTTACCCAGGAAGCGCTGCGCAGGGTAATTCGCAAGGTACTGGAAGAAGTTCAGCGTACCGGACTACCGGGAGAACACCATTTTTTCATAACCTTCGAAACCGGTTATCCCGGCGTGAGACTATCCACAAGGATGCGCGAGCGTTACCCGGAGGAAATGACAATAGTCATCCAGCATTCCTATTGGAACCTGGAAGTGGACGAGAACTGCCTCGAAATTGATCTGTCCTTTGACGATATAAGAGAACGGCTCCGGGTGCCTTTTCCGGCAATTCGCGGATTCTTTGATCCATCCGTCAAATTCGGCCTCCAGTTTGATGTGGAACTGCAAAAGACCGAAGAAGAACAATCCGAAGAAGATGAGGCAACACCAATCAAGCCGGTGAAAGCCGCAAAGGGAAAGTCCGTCAAGGCGAAGGCATCTGCCTCCAAGGACGACGAAAAGGAAACGGCTGGAGAGGATAAAGAGGCGCCCAAGCCTGAAAATGGCGGTGATGTTGTCTCGCTGGATTCCTTCCGGAAGAAAAAATAGTCCAATCAATCACAAACGGGAAATTCCCGCCTCGATGGCCGCACCCGAGCAATTGGAGTAATCTGCTGAGAAAGCATTCCGTTACAATTCGCGGGCATCGTACGAGTTTTTCGATCGAAGACGAATTCTATGAAGAATTGCTCGCGCTTGCCAATACTCATGGTAAATCGCTCGCCTGGCTGGTTTCACGGATAGACGCAGCACGCGGACAGGAAACCAACCTCTCAAGCGCTATCAGGCTACATGTGTTGAAGAGTTTGAAATCCTCAAATACTCCAGTCAATTCCAACTAGTCTGCGGGATGAGCACCCTTCCCTGGAGCAAATAACAAAATGCTAGACAATGCTTATATAATTCGATAATACTAGAATTATCGAATTATTGAGGCAAACATGGATACCGAAGAAGCTGCATCCGGGTTTTCAGCCATGGGCTCGGGATCGCGTCTGGAAGTTCTCAAGGCTTTGGTAAGGGCTGGAGATCCAGGAATGGCGGTCAGTGCAATCCAGAACCGTACCGGCATACCGGCGTCCACCTTGACTCACCATCTCAAAAATCTTGCAGCAGCAGGTTTGATCGACCAGCATCGCAATGGCCGCACCATCACCGTCCGCGCCAATTACGATCACCTGAGATCCCTGGCAGGCTTCATCCTCGCAGAATGCTGCGTTGAGCAGGAAGGGCAACCACATGAG
>JBPCWJ010000394.1:0-3275 GCA_051009635.1 Rhizobiaceae bacterium | reverse complement strand
TCTATGAATTGTTACGTACTCGCAAGATCGACATTGATTTCCTCATTCGTTATTCCAATGCGCCATGGTTGGTGATTGATGATCCCGGGGCCGCGAATCACGGCATGTTTGCACGAAATCGCAATGGCATCGAGTTGGTTTGGGATAACAAAAAAAATAAGGCCCTCGCACATACAAATAAGGGCATTGTGCCGAACCTGACGCGGGAAATTTTCCTTTCAAATGGCCAAAGGGCAAAACCGGTTCTGCGACTTATGGCAGATAGGTATGGTGATGAGGCCTATGCTCCTGAAGCGGTTGCGGAACAAACAGGAATTTCCGCTGATGCTATAAGAGATCTCGCAGCCGAAATTGCCAAGGTTGCTTTCGAAGAAGAAATCCTGATCAAGCAACCTTGGACGGATATGAAAGGTGAGCGGCACGAGCATTTTGTCGGACGTCCGGTTTCAATGCATGCGATGCGTGGGATTTCAGCACATTCAAATGGATTTCAAACCTGTCGGGCGCTCCATATTTTGCAGGTTTTGATTGGTTCGGTCGATTGCCCAGGTGGCTTCCGTTCCAAACCACCGTATCCGAAACCGGACAAAGCACACCCCAAACCGCATGCGAGGCGTCCAACTGGTGATCCAACCGCGCCGCTTAACGGACCACATCTTGGTTATCCTCAAGGACCGGAAGATTTGTTGATCGAAAAAGATGGTCAACCTTTGCGCATTGACAAAGCATTTTCCTGGGATGCACCCCTAGCAGCACACGGCATGATGCACATGGTCATCGCAAATGCGCATGCCGGAGACCCATACAAGATTGATACGCTATTTATGTATATGGCCAACATGGCATGGAATTCGTCAATGAACTCCAAGGGTGTCATAGATATGTTGGTAGAAAAGGACACCGAGACTGGCGAATATGTTATCCCCCACATCATTTATTCAGATGCCTATTCCAGCGAAACGGTTGCTTATGCGGACCTTATCTTGCCAGATACTACTTATCTCGAGCGGCATGATTGTATCTCTCTGCTCGATCGACCAATTTCTGAACCAGATTCAGTCAATGACGCGATCCGCTGGCCTGTCGTTGAACCAGACCGTGATGTTCGTGGTTTCCAATCAGTCCTGATCGATTTGGGCAGCCGCCTCAAGCTAAACGGGTTTGTAGATGAAGAGGGTAAAGCACTCTACAAAGATTATGCTGACTACATTGTAAATCATCAACGTAGACCTGATATCGGACCACTCGCAGGGTTTCGTGGCGAGGATGAGTCTGAAGAAGGTAGAGGCACTCCCAACCCCAATCAGCTCGAACGCTATAAATCAAACGGGTCATTCTGGTCCAAACCAATTCCGCTCGAAGCACAATTTTTCAAGCACGCTAATGCCGCATATCAGAACCTGGCGGTATCGCTAGGTTTTTTCGACAGCCCACAACCTGTGACATTCCAACTGTATAGTGAAGTGCTGCAAAAGTTTCGCCTGGCCGCACAGGGACACGGTAAGCAGCAGCCACCGGATCGCCTCCGAAAAAGAATTGAAACCAGTTTCGATCCCTTGCCAATCTGGTATTTGCCACTTGAGGCTGCTGATCTTGGTAAGCGAGCAGTGGATGAATTCCCGTATCATGCTATCACCCAAAGACCCATGGCAATGTATCATTCCTGGGGATCGCAAAATGCCTGGCTGCGCCAGATCCATGGTGAGAACCCGATGTATATTCCAGCCGAAATTTGTGATGAGGCCGGGATTGATGATGGTGATTGGGCCTGGATTATTTCATATCACGGCCGCATCAAGGTTCCAGTCATGCGTATGAATGCGGTAAATCCAAAAACCTTGTGGACCTGGAATGCGATCGGCAAGCGCAAAGGCGCTTGGGCGCTTGATGATAATGCGCCTGAAACGCGGCATGGCTTCCTGCTCAACCATCTGATCCATGAATTGCTGCCCCCAAAGGGAGACGGTTTAAGATGGTCAAATTCCGACCCGATAACGGGACAGGCTGCCTGGTTTGATCTGCGAGTTCGTGTCGAAAAAGCAGAAGTTGGCAAGGATACCAGCGAGCCACAATTCAAACCGCAAAAATCGCCGGTCGCACCCGCTCCGAAAACTGTCACCTATGGCAAGGAGTGGACCGAATGACCTCCCTGCCCTCCTCGACCGAAAAGAAACTCGGGCTTGTCATAGACTTGGATATTTGCGTCGGATGCCATGCCTGCGTGGTCAATTGCAAGGAATGGAATACAGGCGGTTATGGAGCGCCATTGGGTGATATTGACGCTTATGGTTCCAATCCGTCAGGTGCATGGCTCAATCGCATTCATACCTTCGAGATCACACCTGAGGATGCTCCGGCACAGATTGTGCATTTTCCAAAATCATGTCTACATTGTGATGATGCTCCCTGCGTTACCGTTTGCCCGACCGGCGCAAGCTACAAACGCTCCGAAGACGGTATTGTGCTTGTAGACGAGGATATGTGCATAGGCTGTGGCTTGTGCGCCTGGGCATGCCCCTATGGTGCTCGCGAGATGGATCCGGTCGAAAACGTGATGAAAAAATGCACTCTGTGTGTCGACCGTATCTATAATGAAAACCTGGAAGAAATTGATCGTGTCCCGGCTTGCGTACGTACTTGCCCGGCTGAAGCGCGCCATTTCGGTGATTTTTCTGATCCTGATTCAGATGTCTCCAAAATGGTCAGCGAACGGGGCGGAATGGATTTGATGCCCGAAATGGAAACCAGTCCAGTAAACAAATATCTGCCACCGCGGCCTAAAACCATAACCCAATCAACCGAAGACGATGGAAACCAGAAGGAGCAAGGTCAAACACCACCTCCGGGCAGTTTTCTGGATTGGGTTGATCAAATGCTTGAGAAAATCTGACCATGCATCCAGCTGTTTCGGTAATATTTTTCACAGTCTCTTCGGGAGCAGGGTTCGGCCTAATGTTCCTGATTGGATTAGGCATTGAACTGCCAGCGAGCGGCCTTCCTGCATTTCTCGTCAGCCTGCTTGCAGGAGGCCTTGCTGTTGCCGGTCTTTTATCTTCGACCTTCCACCTGGGTCATCCTGAACGTGCCTGGCGGGCCTTTTCCCAATGGCGGTCATCCTGGCTGTCGCGTGAAGGCGTACTGGCCGTCGCTACCTTGTTGTGTTTTGCGGTTTACGCACTTGTCTGGACCTTCATGGGAAACCGGATACCAATGCTCGGAATCGCAGTAAGCATATTGGCGGCAGCGACAGTTTTCGCGACCGCGATGATATATAC
>JBPCWJ010000393.1:0-3940 GCA_051009635.1 Rhizobiaceae bacterium | reverse complement strand
TGCCGCACGGGAACTCGGCGTCTATGTGGAAAGTGTTTGCGGAGGGCGCGGCATTTGCGGCCGCTGTCAGATTACGATTGCAGAAGGTAGTTTCGCCAAACACGGAATTACATCTCACCAGGAAAACCTCTCGGAGTTTTCGCAAACCGAGGCGCGTTTCAAGGATAAGCGCGGATTGCCTGAAGACCGCCGCCTGTCGTGTTCGGCAACAATTCAGGGCGACCTTGTCGTGGACATCCCGGCCGATGCTGCCGTAAACCGCCAGACAATCCGCAAGGCCGATGACGGCAGGGAAATTCCACGAAATCCGGCATTGCATTGCTGCTATGTGACCGTCGAACAACCGGATATGCATAAACCTTTGGGCGATCTTGACCGGCTGGCAAAGGTGCTTGAAGCAGAATGGGGCTGGAAAGGTCTGAAATTCGACCCGCACCTGTTCGCAACCGTTCAAGAAACCCTGCGAAAGGGAAATTGGGAAGTCACTGCAATCATCCATCAGGATGAGGAATCTGCCCGGCCTACCCTGATCGGCCTTTATCCCGGACTGTTGAACGAAGCTTTCGGAATAGCTTGCGACATCGGCTCGACAACGATCGCTGTGCATCTGGTCTCAATTTTATCCGGGCTGACAATCGCCTCAGCCGGCGCGCCCAATCCGCAGATCAGATATGGCGAAGACCTGATGAGCAGGGTCTCATATGTCATGATGAATCCCGACGGCCGTGAGGGCATGACTCGGGCAGTTCGCGAAGCACTGAACAAGCTGATCGGCGAGGTATGTTCTGAGGCCGGAGTAGATCGCGAGCACATCTTTGATCTTGTATTTGTCGGCAATCCGATCATGCATCACCTGTTTCTCGGGATTGACCCGACAGAACTCGGCGGTGCGCCCTTTGCGCTGGCTGTTTCAGGCGCGGTGCATGTCCCTGCCGCTTCTATCGATCTGGATGTCAATGATGATGCGCGCGTTTATATATTGCCGTGTATTGCCGGTCATGTTGGCGCCGATGCCGCCGCTGCAACCCTCAGCGAAGGACCTCATCGCCAGGATGAAATCATGCTGCTGGTCGATGTCGGAACCAATGCAGAAATTGTCCTTGGCAACAAGGATCGCGTCGTCGCGGCGTCCTCCCCCACGGGACCGGCTTTTGAAGGTGCGGAGATTTCATGCGGTCAGCGAGCGGCACCCGGTGCCATTGAACGGGTCCGTATAGATCCCGGGACATTGGAGCCCAAAATCAGGATTATCGGATCAGAGAAATGGTCTGATGAAGATGAGTTTGAAGAGGATGTTCTCAAATTCGGCATCACCGGCGTTTGTGGATCCGGCATAATTGAAGTCGTCGCGGAAATGTATCTTGCCGGAATTATTACCCAGGACGGAGTAATTGACGGCACGCTCGCTGCTCGTTCGGAACGCATTGTCGAACATGGCAGAACCTATTCCTATGTTCTCTGGCAGGGCGACCATCAGCTTGTCGTCACGCAGAATGATATCCGCGCCATCCAGCTTGCGAAGGCAGCACTCTATGCAGGCGTACGCTTGTTGATGGACAGGCTGGGAATTAACTCGGTAGACAAAATCCGCCTCGCAGGTGCATTTGGTTCCTTTATAGATCCCAAATATGCCATGGTGCTTGGCCTGATCCCCGATTGCGATCTTGATAGCGTGGAATCTGTCGGTAATGCCGCTGGCGTCGGTGCGAAAATGGCATTGCTCAATCGCACCTACCGCCGGGAAATTGAGGAAACTGTTCGGAAGATCGAAAAGATCGAAACCGCACTGGAAAAAAGTTTCCAGAACCATTTCGTCAATGCGATGGCATTTCCCAACAAGATGGAACCGTTTCCCAAGCTTGCTTCAGTGGTCAGACTACCAGAGAAAAAAGAGTTGGCTGTTGCTGAAGGCGATAACGGTAGAAGACGGCGGCGGAGAGCCCGCTAACGCCGCTGAATACAGGCCATTGATTAAACCAGACTTTCTAGGCTGCCCGTTGCTGTGTATGACGTTGCGCGAAACTGGCACGCAGATGATCAGCCGCAGCCAATACTGCAGGCCCACAATCGGTAGCGCAGATCATTCCAAGGCCGTAATCGGGCAGTTTGGGCAATCCGAACTTGTCCGGCGCTTCCACGATAGGATCGACAATTGCCGAAATCGGCAGCGGCGCAACCGCCAGATCAGCAAGGACGGCAGCCCTCTGACCAGAAATATAGGCACTTTGAAACGATATCCGAAATGGACGGCCTGCTCTCTCAAGACCTTCAAGACCAGCCTTTCTCCAGGTGCATCCCTCTTCCCAGACGGAAATAGGCAGCGGAACAGACTCCCCTGCTATTCCGCCCTTAACAACAGCCCATACAAGCTGTTCGCGAAACAGGGTTTCTGCCCCATCGGTTCCATCAATCCCTGACTCACAGGTTATCATGGCGATATCCATTTTCTTTTGCCGGACCAGATCCACCAGATGGATCGAGTTTTGAACCACCACATCAACGGTAATTGCAGGATGGCTATCAGCAAATCTGCGAAGCATGTCGGGAAGAAAACGCTCGGCAACATCATCGGGCGCTCCAAGGCGCACAATTCCGGCGACATCCGGAGCTACGAACTTCGCCACCATATCCCGATTAAGCGCCAGCATCCGTCTGCCATGTTCGAGCAGCAATTCACCTTCACTGGTCAGGCGCACAGAACGTGAATCGCGAACCAGAACCGGCTTGCCCAGTATCTCCTCCAGCTTCTTCATCTGCATGGAAACAGCAGATGGTGTCCGGAAGACCGCTTCGGCAGCCGAGGCAAAACTACCGGTCTCAACAATCGCGACGAAGGTACGCAACAAGTCCAGGTCCACCAGCGGCAAGGTGTGATCGCTTTGCAAGTTCATGACAACTACCATAGTTCATTTTTTTTGATCATTACCATCATATCAATTCGTTTGATTGAATCAAGCAAAACTACAATATTGGCTGTGTCGATGATGAAAACAACAACTGAAAGGACGATATCATGACTGATTCAAACGGTATCTGGAGAATCTACAACAACTTTGTTGACCAAGCCCGCAGGCGCAGGGCAGAGCGCAGAATCGCAGCAGCGGTATCGGAATTGCCACAGCATCTGCTTAAGGATATTGGCTGGCCTGCCGGTTATCACAACACGATGGAACGTCGCGGAAGATAATGCTGGATAACAAATTGTAGGGGCCGGAACATCATCCCGGCCCCTGCTCTATTTCAGACATCTATTTCTTGGCAAAATCAATTCTGAGGGCAATAATCAACGGGTCTGATCCATCGCCAGAAAGGTGAACAAGACCTGAAATGCCCCAGATCGAAGCAATCATCTTTGACGTATTCGGTACCCTGGTCGATTGGAGAACCGGCATTGCAGATTGCTGTGGACCTGCATTTGCCGCCAAAGGCATCGATATAGACCCGTATATTTTCGCTGATGCCTGGCGCAGCGAATACCAGCCTTCCATGGAACGAATTCGTTCCGGCAATCGCGACTATATTCCGCTCGACACACTTCACCTCGAGAATCTGGAAATCGTCTTGGCCAAATTTGAGTTGGAGGACGTTTTCGATGAAGTAGAAAAAATGCAATTGAATCGCGGCTGGGAAAAGCTTCCTCCGTGGCCGGATACGAAAGACTGTCTCAACCTTCTCCGGCAGAAATTTATCATCGCCCCCTGCTCCAATGGATCGATCGCACTGATGACGAGGCTTGCCAGATTCGGCGGATTGCAATGGGATGCAATCGTCGGCGCTGACATAGCGCAGGATTACAAGCCAGCAAGCCAGACCTATTTGAAATCCGCCGCAGCGTTGGGCTGTGAGCCTCAAAGTACTCTGATGGTGGCTGCTCATAATTCTGATCTGGAAGCTGCAGCCGTTTGCGGTTTGAAGACCGCATTTTTCCCCCGGCTTACCG
>JBPCWJ010000392.1:0-4143 GCA_051009635.1 Rhizobiaceae bacterium | reverse complement strand
CCGGTACACTAACCAGTATCGCTTCAAACTGGGTCCAGTACATCGCAACGAAATGCACGAACACGACCGATAGACCGAAGATTATCGCGCCGGCCAATATTCTCTGCGTGGAACGCGCCGCGTAGGAAACCCGAAGGGCGATTATGCCGGTTATCGTTGCCCCCGCGATCGCCAGAACAACGCCAATCGGGGAAAAAATTGGCAGACAGCCGCGAATACCCGACATCCCGACATAATGCATGGCGACAATGCCGTTACCCAAAATCGTGCCTGCTACGATGATGTGGATCCAGCTGCGCCCGGAATAGTGCAAGATCAGGAACGCTAACCCGCACATCAGGACGGCGATAAGCGCCGAGCCTAGGGTGTGATCCGCCCCATAGCTGATCGGTACGGGAAATGACATAGCCAGCATTGCAACGAAATGCATTGACCAGATGCCGCCACCCAATGCCAGCGCGGCGAGCACGATCATGAATTTTCGTTGCCGATCGGGAAGTTCTGATATCCCCTTGGTAAGCGTCAACCCGGTGAAAGATGCCATGATCGACACCAGGATCGATGCTAAAACCAGAATGATATTGTAGCTAGGTATCAGCATGTTGAGGGTGCTGTATTCCCGAATGATTAGATTGCGTCGATTCAATATTGCGCAAACACGGTTGGCTGTCACGTAAGCTGTTTTCAAATGACACGGAACATCTACTTGCTATTGCCGCCTGAGCATCTGGATACAGCATTCTCGCTGGGCAAATAATTACTGGTTAAAAAAACCTGGCAGAACGAGCGTTCCACCAGGCTTGTTGGCTTATCTAACTTGTCGCTGGTTATCAGCTGGACGGACCGTCATCAAAACCGACTTCATCCACCAATTCTGAAGCACGCTTGCGGTTTTTGGCAATGGTCTCCAGTGACAGGCTGTCCGGATTGATCTTGCCAAATCCCTTGACAGTATCGGAAGCCGATGTCCCCGGGCCGATTGGATATTCATAAACCCGCTCAGCATAGATTTCCTGTCCTTCAGGGCTGGCCAGGAATTCCATGAGCTTCAGCGCATTTTCCTTGTTTGGGGAATTTTTGGCCAGCGCCATGCCTGAAACATTGACATGGGTGCCCCGGTCTCCGGCATTGGGGAACAGAACCTTGATAGACTTGGCCCATTCCTTTTGCTCGGGTTCCTTTTCATTATTCTGCATCAAGCCGACATAATAAGTGTTGCCGATGCCCAAATCACATTCGCCGGAAAAAATTCCCTTGGCCTGTGCACGGTCGTTTCCTGCCGGCTTGCGGGCGAGATTAGCCTTTACACCTTCGAGCCAATTCTTGGCTTTTTCCTCTCCCAGATTGGCGACAACGGAAGCAATCAAGGCAACATTGTAGGCATGCTGGCCCGAACGAATGCAAATTTTGCCTTTCCATTTCGGGTCGGCCAGTTCCTCATAGGTAATTTCATCCTGGGCAACACGGTCGCGGGACGCGTAAACCACCCTGCCCCGCGTAGTCAGACCAAACCAATGACCGGCAGGATCGCGGTATTGTTCGGGAATATTTTCATTGATTACGCCGTTTTCGACCGACTGGGTAATTTCCTTTGCCTTGGCATTTGTCAGCCTGCCGATATCAACGGTAAAGATTACATCAACCGGTGAATTTACGCCTTCTGCCTCGACGCGCTCTTCCAAACCCTTGTTAAGAAAGAGAACATTCGTTTTGATACCGGTTTTTTCGGTGAAAGCTTCAAGAAGCGGAGCGATGAGATCTGGCTGACGATAGGAATAGATATTTACTTCAGCTGCCAGTGCTGCTGCGGGTGACAGACCCAACGCAATACCGGCTGAGACCGCGCCCAATATGGCGCGAGACTTGTTCATTTTTGACATTTTTTTCTCCAATATACACCGTTCAAGGCGGTGAAATCAGTTTTCGACCAAGCCTGCCTATCTTTGATCGCAGCTATTGTCAATAATAATGTAATTAAATCAATGGTTTAGAATTATTCTAAATCGAATTCCAAAATGAAGTGTCACCGGGAATGGTAGGCATTAAACACAATTTTTGCTGAATTATCAGCACCTTCAATGTCAAAATCTGCTTTCATTCGTGGATATGTGGCGGCCTTGTCTACAAACGCGCCCAAGGCTTCCGGCGACAATTCATCGTCGGCGACAAACGCGCACAATCCGCACTCAGCAAGTAATTTCGCCCGCCGCAATTGTTCTGTTTCCCGCCCACCGCTAAAGGGTGCCAAAACGGATCGACAGTTCGCCCGCATCAGGTCACCTACCGTATTATATCCGGCTCTTGAGACTGAAACCTTTGCAGATGCCAAAACACGCGTCAGATCAGGTACATAGCGTACAACCCGCATACGGTCATTGGCTCGCGCTTTCAACTTTTTATAATCTTCGCTTGAACGCTCCGAACCGACAACAAGAAGCCAGTTTTCCGGATAGGTTTTACAATGATCGTGGGCGCCGATAGCGGCGGCTGTCAGCGCATGGCCGACGGCTCCACCACCGGCAGAGACTATCACGTCACAGGTAATCGAAGGTCGTACCTCCAGATTTACCGGTTCGGGCGTAACCAGACCGGTGTATCTTATCTTGTCTTCTATCGACTTCGCGCCAGGAAGCGTATCTGCCAGGGTAATCAGCCTAGCGTCACCATGTACCAGCACCAGATCGTACCATTCCCGAACAGCTTCCAGTGTCTCATTGACCCGCACAGGTTTGCGGTTTTCCGTCATGATGTCGCGAATGGATGAAATTGTTATCGGCTTCCAGGGGGCGCCTCGTGCCGCAGCCATAAACGGCTCCAGTTCAAATCGCATCTGGCGGCGTCCGAATGGATAGGTTTCGGTGATGACAATATCAGGGCGCAGATCGGCAAGATGGCTCAACAAGGTTTCCCTGCGCCGGGATAGCAGTGCTTCATCAACGGGAGAACCGTCAGTCCGAACCAGATCGACAATATGGGCATCCCCTGCCTTGACCGGTTCAAGCCAGATCATGTCCAATCCGTCAAGATTAATGGATGGCAGACGCGTTCCGCCCCAAACCATGTATACCTTGAACCCGGCCCCGACCAATGCGCGAGCCACCCGGGTTGCCCGGAATACATGCCCAATACCCAGCAAGTGCTGAACATAAAACAGGACAGTTGGATTGCCTGTTTTGCCGGGTAAGCTCATTTATTTGATCGCTCCATTGTGGAACGGTCGAGTGAAACTTGCAGCAGTCTTTCCAGCTCCGGAATTGTAGAGAGATGATCAAACAGTTTCCGAACCCGTTTTTCACCATTATTGCCTAATGCAAGCCGCAGATCGGGATTGCCAGCAAGATTAGCCAGTTGGACTGTTAGTTGGTCGACATTATCAGGCTCGACAAAAATTCCGTTCTCGCCATTAACGATCAGTTCGGGAATCCCTGACACTTCGGTCGTAAGAACTGCCAAACCCTGACTTTGGGCCTCAATGATCACGTTTGGCAGGCCATCGCGGTCGCCGGTTTCATCAATCCTGCACGGCAATACAAACAGGTCGGAATCCCGGTAGGTTTCCAAAACTTCCGCCTGGGCGAGAGCTCCTTTGAATTCGCATTTGTCTGCTATTCCTAGTGACGATGCTTGTTCGACAAGTTTTCCACGCTGTGGACCGCCGCCAATATGCGTCCAACGCCAATGCAGATCATCAGGAAGTTTGGCCAGTGCAGATATCAGCGTATCAATCCCCTTCTTCGGCACTGCCCGACCGACCGTCAGAAATCTAACCGGATTGCCGGGGTCTTTACCATCGCGCTTTCCATGATTTGGGCCGCTGGAAAAGCGTGAGAGATCAATGCCATGGTAGACAAGATTGACTTTTTGACGGTCTGAAGCATGGCTCTGTAATTTCTCCACCCCCCCCTTGGTACATGTTACGCACCAGGCTGCATCCTCCAGCTTCTCTGCCAATTCCCAGCCGGGCGACGTCCAGATGTCCTTGGCATGGGCAGAGATTGCAAAATCAAGACCTGCAGTTATCGCACCATATCTGGTGGCGGATGTCGGAGTGTGAATAAAATGTGAGTACAGGAAGGACAGATTACCGGCATATTCGGTGGCTATGACCATGCCCTGCCCAAATCGCCTTATCCGGTTTACAGT
>JBPCWJ010000391.1:0-8324 GCA_051009635.1 Rhizobiaceae bacterium | reverse complement strand
CCGGCGTTTGTGTCAGACAACAGTGGGGTGAGGATACGGGGAGATAACGAGGGTGGGGATAGATTTTTCTGGGGCGACATTCACGGAGCCCAATCTCCCCCCTTGAGGGTTGCCCCAACTACCGCGTCACCCCGGACGCTACCGCGATCCGGGGTCCATTGGTACCCGTACGTGATTTGAAAATGTGAGGCGGGGCGGCGAGTGCGATGTTACTCCCCTCCCACCTGTGGGGCTCCGAATGACGGGGAGCGACGCGTGGCGCGAGCCTGGTTGGGGGTGGGGGTGAGTGTTTCAATTAAACAACCATGCCAGTCGAGCGGTATAATGGACCCCGGATTGCATGGCATCCGGGGTGACGCTGGTATGAGTGGCCAATTTTGAGAAAAACAAATCATTCAAATACTCCCCAAATTCTGCACCCTCGCGCATTCCAAAACAAAAACCGCCATCGAGAGAAACAAAGCCGACACAGCAACAAACGGCAGCGCCACAATCAGCGTTTTTAGCTAAATCAGCGAGTGGTTGCATGATTGTCAAAAGTTCCCCCACGAGTCGCTGGCCATAATTATCCTAATATGGGATAAAATGAAAGTGAGAATATTGACTTTGCGCTCCAACGGAAAGCGCAAATGCCTCGATCCATTCATTCTGCCGATTACAAGAAACTGACCGCCGTCATTATAAGCCTGCGCAAGAAGGCCGGGCTGACCCAGCAGCAGGTTGCTGACCGCCTGAAACGGCCTCAATCCTACATTGCCAAGGTGGAAGGCGGCGAGCGGCGCCTTGATGTCGTGGAATTCATTGAACTCATCCGCGCCATGGACGGCAACCCGGCAGAAATTATGAAGGAAGTTGCGAGTTAGGAACCCCTCCCAAATGCGCGTCTATTACTCCCCCGATCACAAGAAGCGCGACGCGCGGACCGAACTCCATGGCGGTGAACTGATAATACCATTTGAGTCTCCCGCGCGGGCGGAACTGATTTTGGATGCGGTTCGCCAACAGGGTCATACGGAAATCTTGCAACCGGAAAAATTTGATCTGGAGATCGCAGGGAAAGTCCACGCACCCGATTATCTGGAGTTCCTGGCAACTGCGTGGGACCGTTGGGTGGCCGACGGGTATAAGGGAGAAGCCATTGCGAGTTGCTTTCCGGCAAGGCGAATGGTCAATAACCGCCCTCCCCGAGATATTGACGGCGCGCTGGGTTATTATTCCTTTGCCGCCGAGACCTCGATAACGGAAGGCACCTGGGAGGCAGCTCAGGCGGCGATGAATTGTGCGCTGGCGGGAGCCAGCCATTTGGCTTCGGGTGCTACTGCTGCTTTCGCGCTTTGCAGGCCGCCCGGCCATCACGCTTCAATCGACCAATATGGCGGATATAGTTTCCTGAACAATTGCGCCATTGCAGCACAAAAACTGCTTGATGAAGGCTGCAAGAAGGTGGCGATTATCGATGTCGATTTTCACCACGGCAATGGGACGCAGGACATATTCTATGATCGCGCCGATGTGTTTTTCGCTTCCATTCACGGTGACCCTGAACTTGCCTTTCCCCATTTTCTGGGATTTTCAGATGAGACCGGCAAAGGTGCCGGTGAAGGCCTGACGGCAAACTACCCGCTGCCTGAACATACCGGTTTTGAAATCTGGTCGGAGGCTTTGGCCCATGCGCTAGAGAGAGCAGCAGGTTTTCAGGCCGATGCACTGGTCGTTTCTCTCGGAGTCGATACATTCAGGAATGACCCGATTTCATTTTTTGAACTCGCCAGTAACGATTTTCTGTCCGTTGGTGATTTGATCGCGGGTGCAAAACTGCCTACCCTGTTCTGCATGGAAGGTGGTTATGGCGTCGAGGAGATCGGTCTGAACACGGCAAATGTTCTGTCCGGCTTCGAGCAGGCCAGCCACTGAAACAATCACGGATTTTAAACTTTCATGCGCAAACATCTTGGAATAAATCCCGGACAAATCCGGCGAGGCGTAATGTTCCTTGCCATTGTGGCGATCGTGGTTGTGATTGCCGTCATGCGGCCGGAAGCCCAAACAGGTGCAAATGTCATTGCAGCCGATCAGGCCTATGAAATGGCACAGAACGGGGAATTGGTGATTATCGATATCCGAACTCCGGGGGAGTGGCGTGAGAGCGGGGTGGCAGAGCCTGCCTTGCAACTCTCCATGCCTGCCGATGTGACTGAAGCCGGTTTCCTCGCCAAATTCAATGCCATCAAGGATCAAAATCCCGGCAAGAATGTTGCGATCATTTGCGCGACGGGCGGCAGGTCAGGCTGGATGCATGCCGAGCTGGAAAAAAACGGCATGGGCGGAACGCTCAACATCTCGGAAGGCATGTTCGGCAATGAGCTGGGCGAAGGCTGGATCAAGCGCGGCCTGCCGGTCAGACCTTCCAGCCTTTAGATTGTTGCGGAGGATTAATCCTCACCGCGCCAGTTTTGGGTCACCCACATATTCTTCAACGCATACCGGTAGTTTGGCCACTGATATTCCAGGCCCAGGACAGCCTTGGATTTGGCGTTCGAAACCCGCTTGTTCTCTCCATAAAAGGAACGCGCCATTGGCGAAAGTTCCGCAGTCTCAAAATCCATTTCCGGCGGAGGCTCACTGCCATGTAATTCATGCGCAAGTGTGACGACATCCTGTGGCGGTGCAGGCTGATCATCCGTGATATTGAATATTCCGTCGGCGCGGATAGAAGCAGCCAGCTCAAAGGCGCGGGCAATATCATCGCGATGTATACGGTTGAAAACCTGGCCCTGCTTGACCAGACGCCGTGTAGTGCCTTTTTCAATATTGACGAATGTATTTCGACCCGGACCATAAATGCCCGAAAGCCTGAAAATGGCCAGCGGAATGCCTTTGTCCAACGCGAATTTCTGCCAGGCCTTTTCTGCTGCAACCCTGCGGACAGATCGTTCCGACACCGGACGGCATTCGCTTGCCTCATTTACCCAACTACCGCCATGATCACCGTAGACGCCGACGGTCGAAAGGTAGCAGATCCATCGAAGCTTGTCCGAGCGTTCAAGTACTGTGGCAAACCGGTTCAAAACCACGTCCCCATCATCGCCCGGAGCTATGGAGATAAGAAGATCGCTTGCTTTTGCCAGTACCGTTTCGATATCTGCATCCGACTGAATTTGGCCATCAAAGATCAACGACCTTATGCCTGCCGCTTCCAGCGCGGTTGATTTCTCACGCTTACGCGTCGTCCCGTAAATGGCGTCAAATTTCCCAGCAGCCTGCCTGCCGCATTCTGTCGAGGAAAACCCGGCACCAAAAATGAACAATTGCCTCATTGATCTAGGCCTGCCTTCCATTCCACTTGAACTTGCGTGTCGGTTTCCCCGCCCAGATATTTCTCGGATCGCATCCGGAAAGCATCAGCATCTTCAAGCTGGGAAAGCGCCCAGACAGCAGCACCGCGCACCACCGGGTCTTCGTCAGCCAGATGCAGTGCTACAGGCTCAATCAATTCAACCTCCTCAGAATTCCCCGCCGCAATCAACACATTACGGATGAAACGGTTCCGCCCGATCCGCTTGACCGGCGAACCGGAGAAAAGGGTACGGAATGCCGCATCATCCAGTTCAAGCAAAGCGTTGAGCGGTGGCGAGTTGAGGTCATCGCGGGCAATCAATTTCGCCTCGCTGGCCTCTTCTGCAAACTTGTTCCAGGGACAGACCGCAAGACAATCATCGCAGCCATAGATCCGGTTTCCCATTGCCTTGCGGAAACCGATATCAATCGGGCCCTTATGTTCAATTGTGAGATAGGAAATGCAGCGCCTTGCATCGAGCTTATAGGGTGCGGGAAACGCCTCCGTCGGACAGATATCCAGACAGGCCCGGCAGGAGCCGCAATTGTCAATCTCGGCCTGATCGGTTTCAAACTTCGCAGTCGTCAGGATTGAACCAAGAAATAGCCAGGAACCAAACTCGCGCGAAACCAGATTTGTGTGTTTTCCCTGCCAACCCAGACCGGCCTGCTCGGCAAGAGGCTTTTCCATCAGGGGTGCCGTATCGACAAACACCTTCACCTCGGCCTCGTGTCTGGAAGCTATGAATTGCGCGATCTGCTTTAGCCGGCCCTTGATCACATCATGATAGTCGCGATTGCGGGCATAAACCGAGATATTCCCCTTGTCTCTGGCTTTGAGCATTTCGAGCGGGTCACTTTCCGGGCCGTAATTCATTCCCAGCATGATCGCAGTTTGTGCTTCCGCCCACATCTCTTTTGGTGATCTTCGACGTTCATATGTCTGCTCCAGCCAGTCCATAGAAGCGTGATAGCCTTCCCTGATGGCCTCACCCAATCTTGCCTGGGTGATTTCCGGAAGGGCGGCGGAAGTAAACCGGCAGACATCAAAACCCAACGTCCTCGCCTTGCGGACTATTTGCTCTTTATGACCGGCAGGCGTCTGCAATCAAAAATCCAGATCGATATAGTGCGAGGCAGGCGGCAGGCCGGATAACTTGTCGGCAAGCAATGGCCGGAAGGATGGGCGGGATTTTACCCTTGCATACCAATCCTTGGCGGCCGGTTCCTCTGCCCAGTCGATTTCCCCCAGATAATCCAGGATCGAAATTGCCGCTGCCGCTGCCAGATCGGCTTGCGATAATTGATCACCACCCAGCCAGTTACGGCTGGCGGCAAGCCAGCCCGTATATTTCAGATGATTTTTCAGATTGGCCCGCCCTGCCCGGATAATACCGGAATCGGGCGCACCGCCGCCCTCCCCCTGACGCTGCATCTGTTTCAACAGCTTTTCACCTGTAATGTGGCGAACCACCTCATCTTCAAACTTGATCAGATACCATTCGACCAACCGGCGAATTTCTGCCCGGTCGCCAGGGTTTTCAGGCATTAGCCGCTTCTCGCGCATCATTGCACCGGAAGTTTCATCAAGATATTCACCGGCAACAATTCCGCCACAAACCGGATCGCGCCCATTATCAATCAGAACCGGCAAGGTACAGGCCGGGTTCAATTGAATGAATTCCGGCCGCCTTTCCCAAACACGCTCCTCGATGAACTCTACATTTTGTCCGTATTCAGCAATTACCAGACGCACATATCGGGAACTGGCGGATATTGCGTGGTGATAAAGCGTCAGCATGGGTATTTTTCCTGTATTCCCCGATTGGGAGATAATCCTTTTGAAACTGTTAGTGCAATAAGTCTTCAGCTCGGCTATGAGATCATCAGACTCACCTGACAAGAACCTTCTTATGACAAATTGAATTCAATTGCATTTGTTACACCTGTTGAAAAGCGGATAATTCCATGGATGAGCAGACCATCACCGGGGCCTTGATTCTGGGTTTTGTTGAAGGACTGACAGAATTCATTCCCGTCTCATCCACGGGCCACATCCTGCTTCTTGGTCATTTCATCGGTTTTAATTCCACCGGCAAGACATTTGAGGTCCTTATACAACTGGGCGCAATTCTCGCAATCCTCTCGGTTTATTTCATGCGGTTGTGGAATTTGGCCATTGCATTCCCGGCAGACCCAAAAGCCCGGCGCTTCATATACGGCGTATTGCTGGCATTTCTTCCTGCGGCGGTTGCCGGCTTCCTTCTCCACGGCTTCATAAAGACGGTGCTTTTTGAAACGCCAATGCTGATCTGCATTGTCCTCATCATCGGCGGAATCATTTTGCTGTTCATTGACCGTATACAAACAAAACCCACCTATTCCGACGTCATGGATTATCCATTGTCGCTCTGTTTCAAGATCGGACTGTTTCAATGTCTGGCCCTTGTACCGGGTACTTCCCGCTCAGGCGCTACAATCGCTGGAGCGCTTCTGTCAGGATGCGACAAGAGATCAGCAGCGGAATTCTCATTCTTTCTTGCCATGCCCACCATGGCCGGTGCATTCGCCCTCGATCTGTTCAAGAACTATCAGTATCTGAATTTCGATGACACAATCATTATAGCTGTCGGCTTTGCGACAGCCTTTGTCACCGCGATATTTGTGGTGCGCCACTTGCTGGATTTCGTCTCGCAGCACGGTTTTGCGCTATTCGCATGGTGGCGGATTGCGGTCGGCTTGGCGGGTATTGCAGGTCTGTTACTGTACTCGTCCTGACCGGAGCTAGACAGCTCCCTTCCGGGTGAACTGACCGTGGGGACGGAACCTCACCAAATAGGAAGACAGCACCGAATCCATATTCCGTGGTTCTATTTCCAGCCCTTTAAACGTCAGTTTCGAGGCAATGTTTTTGTCGGAAACAACATTGTCGGTTTGCAGCATCAAAACCTGGTCAAGGGTGATCGGAGCACCCGGCAACCATCCGGTCAGTTTTCCCATTGCCTTGGCAACCGACCAGGGAATTGTCAGCAATAGACGTTTGTGGTCGGTCATTTCCAGAACAATCTCCATACATTCCTTGAATGTCACAATTTCCGGCCCGCCCAATTCGTAGATCTTTCCGCCCCTTGCCCTACCGTCAACGGCAAGGGCAACTGCCTCGGCAACATCTCCGACAAATACCGGCTGAAACCTGGTGTGACCACCACCAATGAGCGGCAGGAAGGGAGACATCCGCGCCATGGACCCGAAGCGGTTGAAAAAATCATCCTCCGGCCCGAACACAATGGACGGCCTCATGATGACGGCATTCTTCACCGAGGCAAGCACCGCAGCTTCCGCTTCTGCTTTGGTCCGGCCATATTCCGATTCTGATTCGGGATCAGCACCAATCGCTGAAACATGAACAAGGCTGGCGCCCTCATTCCGGGCCGCCTCGGCAACAAAGGCGGCACCACGTTGTTGTACCGCTGCGAAATTCTGCTTGCCGGTTTCCTTCAATATGCCAACCAGATTGACAACGGCATCAGCTCCTTCGACAGCACGGTCCACTGTCCATTGATACCGCAGATTGGCCTGTATCGCCTTGATTTGACCAACATTGCCCAGAGGCTGTAGATGAAATGCCAAATCGGGCCTTCTTACCGCAACGCGCACACGGTAGCCGCGCCTTGCAAGCGCCCTTACCACATGCCTGCCGACAAATCCGGATCCCCCGAAAACGGTAACCAGTTTGGGTTGGTCGGAAATCTGCATCATCTATCCCCTAATGGCATCCAGCCTGAATATTCCGGCTGCTAAAATAACACGCCCGGTCAATAAACGCTTTGCACATATTATGGAAGCGTTTGCTTGATCTGCAAACACCAATTTTGACGCAGCCAGCTTATGCGCTCACATAATCTTGCTGCAGGCAAGATACACATTGACACCAGCCGCTGCCCACCGTAAACCACTCGCGCTTTGCCCAGATGGCGGAATTGGTAGACGCGCCAGCTTCAGGTGCTGGTGACCGCAAGGTCGTGGAGGTTCGAGTCCTCTTCTGGGCACCACACTCTTGTCCGATATGGTTTGATTTAGTCCGATAGCGATCGGATTAGTGTTTGTTTTCAATAGATTGTTGAATCTGGTTGTCCGATAGCGTCCATTAGAATGTGTTGGTATCCAGAAGATTTGTTGGTAGTTTTGTTGGTAATCTGGTATTCTTGGGGCGAATTGGCTCAAGAAAATACCAACAAATGCCGCTAACCGACACTCAGATCAGGAATTTGAAGCCTGGGCCGAAGCCCCGAAAGGTCAGCGATGGTGGTGGTTTGCATCTCTTGGTAACGGATGGGGGTTCTAAACTATGGCGGCTAGCCTATCGATATGAGGGTAAGCAGAAGCTTTTATCTTTTGGCTCCTATCCAGCAGTTTCACTATCAGAAGCAAGAGTTCGGCGAGAAGAAGCCAAGGGATTGTTGGCTGATGGCGTTGATCCTTCGGTAAAGGCAAAACTTGAAAAGATCGAACGTAAGGCTCAGGCGACCAATACCTTTGGTGTGATTGCCCAGGAGTTTCTGGATAAGAATGAGAAGGAAGGGCTTTCCCAAAATACCTTGAAGAAGAAGCGCTGGATGCTGGAGACAGCAAACCGATTTATCGGCAATCGTCCCATTAAGGAGATTGCCGCTTCAGAAATCCTTGTTCCCCTGCGCGAACAAGAAGCCAAGGGTAATTATGAGACGGCACGACGATTAAGGGCAACGATTGGTCAGGTCTTCCGCTACGCGATTGCCACTGCCAGGGCTGACAATGATCCAACCTTTGGTTTGCGTGGTGCGCTGATAGCGCCCAAGGTTATCCATCGGGCTGCCATTATCGAACGAAAACCCTTCGCCCAGCTGGTCAGGGCAATCTGGGGTTATGAGGGAAGTGCTGAGACAAAAGCAATCTTAAAGCTGATGTGCCTGCTCTATCCACGCCCTGGTGAACTGCGCATGAGCCAT
>JBPCWJ010000390.1:0-5497 GCA_051009635.1 Rhizobiaceae bacterium | reverse complement strand
TTGGCGGCATGATCGGCACGACGGCTGTTGCCACGAAACACGAGATTGTACTGGCAATTGTTGGTGGCTTGTTCGTCGTCGAGGCTTTATCGGTCATCATTCAGGTCGCGTCATACAAAATGACTGGCAAACGCGTATTTCGAATGGCACCGATCCATCATCATTTCGAGAAAAAAGGCTGGACCGAGAGTCAGGTGGTAATCCGATTCTGGATCGTATCGGTCATGCTGGCCCTGATGGGGCTGGCAACCTTGAAACTGCGTTAGGAGCGGTAACGACGTGATTCCCGTCACGACACAAAAGGGCAAGAGAACTGCACTATTCGGTCTTGGCGGGTCAGGCATGGTGACCGCCAGAGCGTTGGTTGCTGGTGGGGCCGATGTTGTGGTTTTTGACGACAATCCTGAAAGTGTGGCGAAGGCGCGTGAGGAAGGTTTAAACGCTCGCGATTTTCGTGAAGGAGGATTGCATCACTATTCTGCACTCGTATTGGCACCCGGCGTACCGCTGACCCATCCCAAACCTCACTGGTCGGTTGATCTTGCAAGGGAGGCCGATGTTCCTGTCATTGGTGACATTGAACTTTTTTGCAGGGAACGAAACGCAATATCACCTGGTTGCAATTTTGTTGCGATCACAGGAACAAACGGGAAGTCCACTACCACCGCTCTTGTCTCCCACATTCTTGAACAGGCCGGCCGGGATGTTCAAATGGGTGGCAATATCGGCAAGGCGGTTTTGTCACTCGATCCACCGACGCCTGACCGGATCTATGTGGTTGAGTGTTCCTCTTACCAGATTGATCTGGCTCCCGGGATTAATCCGACCATCGGGATATTGCTGAACCTGTCGCCTGATCATCTGGACCGGCATGGTACGATGGATAATTATGCCGAGATCAAGGAGCGGCTTGTCGCTGCCTCTGATGTGGCGGTTGTTGGTACTGATGATAATTATACGGCTGCCATCGGCTCATTTTTGAAGGCCAAGGGCAAGTCAGTCATCAGCATCGCGACCAATGCTCCGCTTGCCGGCGGTACATATCTTGATCACCGGCGTCTGGTGGAGGCAAGCGGCGGCATGCTTGAAACTGTTGCGGATCTGGATAGAGCCATTGCCCTGAGAGGCGTCCATAATGGCCAGAATGCTGCTGCTGCCTGGGTAGCCTGCAGGCAGTTGGGATTGTCTGCAGATGAAATCAATGCCGGGTTCCACAGTTTCCCAGGTCTTGCTCACCGGATGGAACCTGTTCTGCAGCGTAAAAACGTCACTTTTGTCAATGATTCCAAGGCGACAAATGTAGATGCTGCTGCGATGGCGCTATCGAGTTTCGAGTGGATTTACTGGATCGCGGGCGGGCTAGCCAAGGAAAATGGTATTGAGCAGTTGAAGCCGTATTTCGATCGTATCGCCAAAGCCTATCTGGTTGGGGAAGCTGCTCCCAAGTTTGCTGCGACGCTCGGCAAGACCGTGCCTTATGAAATTGCCGGAACGGTTGAGGCAGCGGTCAAACGTGCAGCGCAGGACAGTGCTGATGATGATCGCGACGAGGTAACAGTATTGCTGTCACCGGCATGCGCGAGTTTTGATCAGTTTCCCAATTTCGAGAAGCGCGGAGATGCATTTCGTAATGCGGTTCTGTTGCTCGATGAACATTCAGCAACTGGTGAAAAGACGTTATGAATACCAGTGGTTTGAAAGAGATTTTTTGGAGGAATGCTAATGGTTAGCCGCACGGACCGCTCCATAATGGCTGAGTGGTGGCGTACTATCGACCGGCAGTTGCTTGGTGCGATTTTGCTGCTCATTCTTTCGGGAATGTTGCTTTCCTTTGCGGCCAGCCCGTCAGTCGCGGAGCGCATCGGCGCAGATAATTTTCATTTCATAAAACGTCATGCCATTTATCTGGTTCCGGCGCTTTGCGTACTTTTCGTTACCTCACTTCTCACTCCCAAACAGGTTCGCCGGGTGAGCCTGTTGGTGTTGGGTGTGGCGATCCTTCTAATGATTGCAACCTTGTTTGCCGGGACGGAGGTGAAAGGTTCACGCCGGTGGCTTTCCATCCTTGGATTTACGCTGCAACCATCTGAATTCATGAAGCCGGGATTTGTGGTTATTACAGCGTGGCTGTTTGCCGAGAATTCGCGGCGGCCCGATATTCCGGGCAATCTGTTTTCAATCATATTGTTTGCCATTGTTGCAGCTCTGCTGATGGCGCAACCTGATTTCGGCCAAACATTGCTAATCGCGGTGGTTTGGGGCGCATTGTTCTTCATGGCGGGGATGCCATGGATATGGGTCATTGCGCTTGGATTGATAGGTGTGTGTGGATTGATCGCCGCCTATGTTTTCTTTCCTCATGTTGCCGGGCGCATCGACCGTTTCGTAACTGGCGAGGGTGACAATTTTCAGGTGGAGACCGCGCGGGAGGCAATCATCAATGGCGGCTGGCTGGGGCAGGGGCCCGGTGAAGGAACCGTCAAAAAAATCATTCCCGACAGCCATGCTGATTTTCCATTTGCCGTAGCTGCCGAGGAATTCGGGATTGTGGCCTGTCTGATCCTTGTCGCGATCTTTGCTTTCATTGTAATTCGTGGCCTGAATCATGCGCTTTATGAAAAGGACCCCTATGTCCGTCATGCCACCAGTGGGTTGGTGACACTTTTTGCCATGCAGTCGATCATTAATATGATGGTCAATCTGCAATTGATGCCCGCCAAGGGCATGACCCTGCCATTTATTTCCTATGGTGGTTCATCCCTGATATCCATGGGATTTGCCATGGGTGCCTTGCTGGCGCTAACCCGGCAGAGGCCGGAGACCAGACGGCTAGCCCCATATGGATTTTCGGTTCGAAACTATACACCTGCAGAGTGAGAGTGAATGGAACGCCGCGTAGTATTATTGTGTGCAGGGGGTACTGGTGGGCATTTGTTTCCTGCCGAGGCGCTTGCGCATGAGCTGGTCGCCAGGGGCTGGGAAGTTCATCTTGCAACAGATGACAGGGCGGATCGATATGCAGGAAAATTTCCGGCGAGGGCAATCCACATCATCAAGTCTGCCACACCAAGCGGCAAGAATCCCATCGCAATTTCAAGAGCCCTCTGGACTTTGTGGGGCGGCTACCAGCAATCGCGCGAACTAATCAAGCAACTTTCGCCTTTATCGGTAGTCGGGTTTGGTGGGTATCCGACCCTGCCGCCAGTCATAGCCGCACAGAGAATGAAGGTGCCAACGCTGCTTCACGATGCCAATGCGATCATGGGCAGGGCAAACCGGCTATTGGCGAAAAAGGCTGATCTTGTTGCGATGGGATTTGCCGGAGCGTCAAATACGGGGTCTGGTGAGAAGCCTCCGATCATAACCGGTAACCCCGTGCGCCCGGCAGTTCTGGAAGCGGCGGGTCAACCATACAAGACCCGCAAGAAAAATGATCCCTTCAATCTCCTGATTTTTGGCGGTAGCCAAGGCGCGCAATTTTTCAGCCAGATTATGCCCAAAGCGATTGATTTGCTGGAACCCGCTGCGCAGGCCAAGCTGCGAATTGTCCACCAGGCACGTCCGGAAGATGAGCATGCTGTGAGTGACTATTACAAGCGGAATGGTGTTAAAGCCGAAGTCGCGCCTTTCTTCAGTAATATGCCGGAAAAAATTGCAAATTCTGATCTGGTTATTTGCAGGGCAGGGGCGTCGTCAGTTTCGGAACTTTCGGTCATTGGACGGCCTTCAATCCTGGTGCCATTTCCCTTTGCGCTTGATCACGATCAGGCAATGAACGCGCAAACAGTTGCCAGTTCAGGTGGGGCATGGATATGCGAACAGTCCGAATTGTCGCCGGAAAAACTGGCCGAGCGGTTGAAAAATGCCATGGATGATCCCAAAGGGCTTGCTTTGGCGGCGGAAAAGGCCAAAAAGACCGGAAAAGGGAATGCTGCTGAGGCACTGGCTGATTGCGTAGAGCAAGTAGCCGGGTTAACGAGCACCGATATCACGGGAAAATAATCAGGAAATCCCCAATATGAAGATGCCGGAAACCATCGGGCTTGTGCATTTTATCGGAATTGGCGGGATCGGCATGAGCGGAATTGCCGAAGTGCTGCACAATCTTGGATACAAGGTTCAGGGTTCGGATCAAAATGACGGTGCGAACGTCCAGAGGCTTCGTGACAAGGGTATAGCTGTTGCAATCGGTCACCGGGCAGAAAATGTCGGCGAAGCCGAAGTAGTAGTGGCCTCAAGCGCCATACCCCAAGATAACCCCGAGCGGATTGAGGCAAGGGAACGAAACCTGCCGATCGTGCGTAGGGCGGAAATGCTTGCAGAACTCATGCGTTTCCGAAAGGCAATTGCCATCGGCGGAACGCATGGCAAAACGACGACCACCTCCATGGTTGGCACCTTACTGGATGCGGCTGGCATGGATCCGACAGTTATCAATGGCGGCATCATCAACGCCTATGGAACCAATGCCCGGATCGGCGAGGGCGATTGGATGGTTGTGGAAGCTGATGAATCCGATGGAACCTTCCTGAAACTGCCCGCAGATATTGCGGTCGTTACCAATATGGACCCGGAACATCTCGATCACTATGGAGATTTCGAGAAGGTGCGCGAAGCTTTTGCCGCTTTTGTGGAAAATGTTCCGTTCTACGGTTTTGGCGTAATGTGCCTTGATCACCCCGAAGTACAATCTCTGGTGGCCAAGATTACTGACCGGCGCATTGTCACCTATGGCGAAAATCCACAGGCGGATGTGAGATTCCTGAATGTGAGTACAAAGGGTCAATCCAGCCACTTTTCGATAATGGTCCGGGATCGCAAATCTGGTGAAGTTAGCCGGATTGATGATCTCGAACTTCCCATGCCCGGCAAATACAATGTATCGAATGCAACAGCGGCAATTGCCATTGTTCTACAACTTGGCGCAAAGGAAGAAGATGTGAGGGCTGGCCTTGCCTCCTTTGGTGGTGTGCGGCGCAGGTTTACGCATACCGGAAGCTGGAATGGCGTGGAAGTTTTTGATGATTACGGACATCATCCGGTGGAAATTCGGGCGGTGCTTTCGGCGGCCCGGGCCGCGACCGAAGGTAAGGTAATTGCGATCAAGCAACCGCATCGCTTTACAAGATTGCAGGACCTGTTTGATGATTTTTGTGCATGTTTCAATGATGCCGATACGGTTGTAGTTGCGCCGGTATATCCGGCCGGGGAAGAGCCTCTGCCGGGAATTGATGCTGATGCACTGGTTGCAGGATTGAAATCTTCAGGCCATCAGGATGTACAGGCTATTTCAGGCCCTGAAGATATCGCGCCGCTCATCGCCGAACTGGCTGATCCCGGAGACTTTGTCTTGTTTCTTGGAGCCGGAAATATCACGCAATGGGCCTACTCACTTCCCGACGAACTGGAAGCGTTGAAGCCGGCGAAAAAATAGGAATATCGATGGGTGGACAGGAACTTCTCGACCGGTTGAAGCCCCAGATGGAAGGTATTCGGG
>JBPCWJ010000389.1:0-3614 GCA_051009635.1 Rhizobiaceae bacterium | reverse complement strand
GTGCTGAGCACCCAGATACTTGCAGAAGACCTCGATGCACAACAAGTTACCGATGTGTTTGGCTTTTCTCCGCTTATCACCGGCAAGGGAAATCTGAACCTGAAACTGGATGGCGGTGGCCGCTCGATGCAGGGGCTGGTTTCGAATCTTTCGGGTGGGGGAATTCTCTCCATGGAAAATAGCCGCTTTTCCGGTGTGACAACGGGCGGGTTTGCCAACATCCTGGAGATGTCCGACAACGAAGAATTTGAAATAAGCTCCGACACGGTTTTGCCGGTAGCTAAAACCTCCATGCAAAATGGCAGTTTTGCCATTCGGGAATTGTCTACACCATTTACCATAAATGGCGGCAAAATCGGTATTCGTAATCTTTCCATGGAAGATGACCAGGGTTCAATCGACGGAGGAATGGAACTCTCACTTGTTGATCTGGAGACTGAACTCGAACTGACCATTGCTCCCAACCCAGGGGAGGAAGGGCTTGCTGCAGCGGAACCCGAAGCTAGTTTTACCTGGAGCGGAACGCCCGGCGACATTTCGGTTTCGGTGGATACGTCTGCTTTGCAAGGATATTTGTCATTGCGTGCTTATGAGCGGGAACAAAGGCGGGTCGAAATCCTGCAAGCCAAGGCATTGGAGAACCAGCGCCTGCGCCGCGAGGTGATTTTAGCCAATACCCGCATCAATTACCGGGATCGTGAGCGGGCGCGGGAACTCAGGCAGTTGGAGGAACTCCAGAAGAAGCTTGAAGAGGAAAGGCTGCAACGCGAAGAGGCCGAAAAGGCAGCCAGAGCCGAAGAGGCTAGACTACAAGAAGAAGCCGAATCTGAAGCACCTGTCGTAATTGAGAATCTGGAACCAATCGAACCACAAGCGGCAGAACCGCAGATTCAGCCGACACAACCTCAGGCCAGGACAGCGCGCGAGGCTGCACCCCAGGCGCCAATAGAAATAGTCAGACCACAAAATCGTACGAGAGCGACCAATCCGCCAGCTACACCGCAAAGACGCCCGCAAAGGCCATTGCAGGGCAATAATTTGTTTGAAAATCTGCAGCGGTTGTTTGGGAACTAGTCGCAGCCGAGATGTAGGTGGGTAGGCCCGGAGACAGGCAATATCATTTCGATAGGCGGTAACGATGAGTAGAACGATATCTGAAATAACCTGCCCTTTATGCGGTCATGTCGAAAGCGAGACCATGCCGGTTGATGCATGTCAGTGGTTTTATGACTGTAAGGGATGCTCTGCCCTGCTCAAGCCGAAGAAAGGTGATTGTTGTGTCTACTGCTCCTATGGCACTGTCCCGTGCCCTCCGGTGCAGGATGGAGACAAATGTTGTTAGCGAAAGTTTGGGCGATTGCTTTTCTCAATTCCTGACGTTGATTTGGGAATAGCTTGCAATTGAAGGCGACAATATCTCAGCAGCTCATATTTTTACTTCCAACCGACTTCAACCAACCGGCTGATAATGTCATTTGTATCCTGAGGGTTTTGGTAAAAATTCTGCAAAATCAGATCAATATCCGAGTTGGGCCAGGTTTCCATAATTTTTGCGACTGCGTTTGCAGCGCCTTCGTTGTCCCCCAATCCATGCATGGCAGCAGCCTGGTAGACCAATGATGGTGCGCTGATGGGTGCGCCACGCCTGGCGGCTTCGGCGAACGCTTCAAGAGTCTCGTAGTAATCCTTGAGATGAAATTTGGCGGCTCCATAGATGTTGTGATGAGCCAGCCTTTTGTTCGATTTAAACCGCTCCTGCTTTGGGTTTGTCGTCTTTGCAGCTTCGTCGAAATGACCAGTAAAAAGCAGGACGGCACCATGGAACTCCAATATGTGCGGATCATCGGGATCAAGTTCAAAAGCCCGGTTGGAATACTCAAGCGCATCCTGCGGTCGCTTATCGGCAACCGCAAACCATGCGGCCGCGGATTGGGTCCAGGGATCAGCGGGAGACAGCTCAATTGCCCTGGCTACAATTGGCCGTGCCTTTTCGCGATACTCATTTGCTGCACTTTCTTCAGGCTGCAGCAGGGAGAGGGTTGTGAGAATTTGGCTCAATCCTGCATGTCCACCTGAATAATTCTCATCCAGATCGACAACGCGCTCGAATAATTGTTCCGTCAGTTTCTGGCGTTCCACATCGAAAATGGGAAATATCATCGCGCGGGCTTGTTCGGCCATGTTGACGGCCTGCAGTGAGGTTGGAGACTTGCTCAGCAATGCTTCGCGTTTTGTCTGTTCTCTCGAAGTGCCGGATGTGCCGTTTTGTCCGGGGATCCAGAAAATTATCGCAAACCCAACCATCAGGGCCACTACTGCAACCAAGATGCCGATATAGGTTGTGTCGGAATTTTCAATACTCTCACTTTGAACGCTGGAATGATCTTCGACACTGGATTGCAGACTTGAGAAATTGGCTGAGTAAGCCCCCTTGGGTATTTCAATCCTGATCAAGTCATTCGCACCCTGGGTGTCATAATATTGATGCAACCGCCTCCTCAAACGGGAGATTTCAACTCTGGCGGTAGACAGACCTTCGGCGACTGTTCTTTGATCCTGGCCTAAAACATCAGCGGCAATGTTTTTACCAAGAAGCTGATCTTCGTTTCCCGAAAGTGTTTTTCCCACTATGTGAGTAAGTAATTTGCGCAGTTGTTCGCTTTTAGCGAATGCGTCACTCGCGAGTATGTGCTCAAGCTGCTTATCTACCTGGTCTTTTGTCAGCTTGGACTCTGAGTTGTTTGGGGGCATTCAATCTCTTTTTCTGACGATCCTGTTTATGTTTGAACTTTTCAGATTGCAGGTCAAAGTCCAGTACGCAACGTCCATGTAACTGTTGCATACCTTCTTTAATTCCTTCCAAAAACGCAAGGATGACCGGGCATTGGTTGCGTAACTGGCTGTCAAAAATGGAATGAACAAAAGTCTGTCAAAAGCTGTTCGGAAATTTCCTGAAAAGGAAGCTGAAATTCTCGAGCTTGGAGAAGACGAGGATTTTCTGGAACTTTGTGATCACTATGCCGCCTTATCAAAGGCATTGAAGAGGCAGCTTTCCTCAAATGAGCGCAGCGAGTTCCAGAAACTGCATGATCAGTTGGAAAGCGAACTGCATGAACGACTTTATTCCAATTTCTGAATCGGTGAGCGCAACGAACAAAAAACCTGGATAGGAGTAAAGCGCGATGCGCCTCAAATATGCAATTTTGACAACTGCCATTCTGGGCGTGGGTGTTGCGCTTGGAGCCTGGATCAATGCCGATGAAATCCAAACCAAACGAGTTACAAATTCGGTCAATGAGGTGATGGGTGCCAGTGAAGCGCTGGCGCAAACAAGCGAGCAAACACTTTCACCGGTCAAGGCTCTGGCTGAAAGGGAGGTGTATTATCCGGGTACGGAAGACATAAAACCGGACGAGATGCGGGTGACCGCATGCGGAACCGGAATGCCGAATGCCCGTCCAAAGCAGGCAGCTGCTTGCTTCCTGGTTGAACTGGGCAATGGCGACAAGTTCATTTTCGATATCGGAACGGGTTCTGCAGAACGACTAAGCGGGCTGGCGATACCCTATGACTATCTCGACAAGGTTTTCATTGGTCATCTGCATGCTGACCAC
>JBPCWJ010000388.1:0-7482 GCA_051009635.1 Rhizobiaceae bacterium | reverse complement strand
TCAACGCTGCGATGATAATTGAACGAGCACCCACACCCATATGCTACCCCTTCTGCGTGTATATTGTGCGCCCTGCTACCAATGTTTTCAAGACCTTTCCGCTAAATCTTGAACTTTCGAAAGGAGTATTTTTTGATCTGGAAATAATATCCTGTTCCTGGACCACCCAGGGTAGCTCAATATCGGCAACAAACAGGTCCGCCCGCGATCCCTTGCGCAAGCTACCGCCCTCAATTCCGAAGATCTCTGCTGGTCGTTTGGATGTACACTCAATGATGCGCGACAGGCTTAACGCTCCGGAATGGTAGAGCCTCAGCGCGGCTGAAAACATCGTTTCAAGGCCAATCGCACCAACGGCTGCTTCTGAAAATGGATGCCGCTTTGTATCGACGTCATGCGGGTCATGGCTTGACACGATTATATCGATAATGCCGGAGGAAAGAGCCTCAATCATCGCTTGCCGATCTTCCTCGGTGCGCAGCGGAGGAGAGAGCTTGAAAAACGTCCGGTAGCGGCCAACATCGTTTTCGTTCAGCGACAGATGATTGATCGAGATGCCCGCAGTGACTGAATGCCCATTATCCTTGTGTACTGAAATCGCATCAGCTGAATCTGAGGTGGAGATATTGGCCGCGTGATATTTCGCGCCTGTAAGAGCAGCCATTCTGAGATCCCGCTCCAGCGGGATCGTTTCTGCTTCCCTTGGAATACCCGGCAATCCCAAATGGGTTGCATTAAGACCTTCATTCATGACGCCGTTTGAGGTCAGGTCAGGATCATTCGTCTCCAGCGCAATGGTAAGGTCGAAGTCCCTTGCATAGGTCATCGCACGGCGCAAAATGAGGTTGTTGCTTATTGTATGCTTGCCTTCACTCAACATCACCGCACCGGCCTCCTGAAGTAGGCCGAATTCGGTTAACTCGGCACCCTTGAGGCCTTTGGTGACAGTTGCCGACGGATAAACCCCCACCTGTGCAGTGTCTGCGGCGGCTCTGCGTACAAAATCCACCAATGATACATCATCGATAACCGGATTTGTTTCCGGCATCATGATAAATCCCGTGACTCCGCCAGCCGCAGCAGCCTGGCTTGCAGATGCGATGGTTTCGCGATGTTCAGCACCCGGTTCACCCACATAGACTCGCGCATCTATCAATCCGGGGAATACATGGTTTCCTGCAACATCCAGAATTTCGGCATCGTCCGGTATACCGGTTTCATTGCCACCAATTGCGATATCAGAAACATGCCCGTTCTGAATCAGGATAGACGCCGGCCCGTCAATATTTTGAGAAGGGTCAACCAGATGACCACCCTTGATCAGCAATGTACCAGATCTGTGCTGATCTTCATTTCGAATGTCAGACATCGGCACCACCGGAATTTCTCTGTAACAGGGTTTCAATGACAGCCATCCGCACGGCAACACCCATTTCGACCTGTTCCTCAATTACGCTTTGTGCACCGTCCGCGACATTTGAAGAAATTTCAACACCACGGTTCATCGGTCCCGGATGCATCACAAGCGCACCGGGATTTGCAAAGGCCAGCTTTTCAGAATCAAGTCCAAAATAATGGAAATATTCCCTCACCGAAGGTACAAGTGCGCCGGACATTCGTTCGCGTTGCAGGCGCAACATCATGACGACATCCGTGTCTGCCAGTCCTTTTTCCATCGAATTGAAGACTTCAACCCCGAGGCGTTCAATTCCTGCAGGCAACAATGTGGATGGCGCAATGACCCGCACCCGCGCGCCCATGGCATTGAGTAGCAAAATATTGGACCGGGCAACGCGCGAATGAAGAACGTCTCCACATATTGCCACGGTGAGGCCAGGAAAATTTCCCTTATGCCTCCGGATGGTCAAGGCATCCAAAAGCGCCTGTGTCGGATGTTCATGCGCTCCGTCACCGGCATTGATCACGGAACAACCAACCTTTTGCGCGAGCAGCTCTACAGCTCCGGCCGAACCATGCCTAACAACCAGCAAGTCCGGCTTCATGGCGTTCAACGTCATTGCGGTATCAACAAGCGTCTCGCCCTTCTTGACCGAAGATGAGGCCACAGACATGTTCATGACATCTGCGCCGAGCCGTTTACCAGCCAGCTCGAATGAGGATTGTGTCCGGGTGGACGCTTCAAAAAACAGATTGATTTGAGTGCGCCCCTGCAGCACTGCTTTTTTCTTGTTCAGCTGTCGCGAAACACTGACTGCATTATCAGCAGCATCCAATAGATATGTGATTTCCTGGGGGGAAAGTTCAGCAATGCCAAGCAGATGGCGTTGGGCAAATATAGAGTTTGGTTCAACTGCGTCCATAAAAGCAGGTTCTATAGGGGCAGTACCGCCATTTGCCAAGGAGCAAAGCGGTGCTTTTCTGTTTACAATTGCAACTTGTGGGCTATCTGCCGGAATAATTGGCTTTTTTAGTGCGATTCTGTACAGCATGTGATTTAAGGTGCCCGCATGAACGACTCGTCCTACCGCACACATAAAGTTTTCAATCAATCACCAGTATATGCGGCACAATGCATGGACGGGCGACCCGCTTCTGCGTCGTATTGCTGGGGAGATGCCCGAGAAGCTTGGCAAGGAACTGCAGGCGCATGGAGCCTGGGCCGGTAATTCGGAATCCCTTGAAATGGCCAGGCTGGCGAACCGCAATCTACCGGTATTGAAGACCCACGACGCCAAGGGTAATCGCATCGACATTGTTGAATATCACCCTGCATACCATGCCTTGATACGCAAGAGCGTTTCAGCAGGTTTGCATGTGTCGATCTGGGAGGATAATGCCGAAGAGGCTGGCAGGCGAAATGAAATCCGGGCTCTCAGATTTTACATGACCTCTCAGGTGGAGGGCGGACATCTCTGTCCGATCACAATGACCAATGCTGCGGTTGCCGCACTCATGAACTCGCAGCAGGTTCTCAACGAATGGCTGCCTAGAATTCGCACCCGGAAATACGATTCCACGCAACGTCCGCCCGGTCGCAAGGCTGGACTTACTCTCGGCATGGGAATGACGGAAAAACAGGGCGGGACGGATGTACGCTCCAACACGACCTATGCTGAACCGGCAGGTGAGGGGATCTGGAGAATTACCGGCCATAAATGGTTCATGTCCGCGCCAATGTGCGATGCTTTTCTGGTCCTGGCACAAATGCAGGTGGGAAAAGACGAGCACGGTCTGGGTTGCTTCCTGCTTCCCCGTATTCTGCCGGACGGATCATCAAATAATTTTCATTTCCAGCGCCTCAAGGAAAAGCTCGGCAATCGGTCCAATGCTTCTTCGGAAGTGGAGTTTGAAGGCAGTCTGGGCCAGTTGATCGGTGAACCTGGAAAGGGTGTCTCTACAATCATCGAGATGGTCACTTTGACCCGGCTCGATTGTGCAGTTTCTTCCGCCGGCCTGATGCGGGCCTGTCTGGCAGAGGCAGTCAATCACACAAGGCATCGGCAGGCATTTTCCAAACTGCTGATCGATCAACCGCTAATGGCGAGGGTATTGGCCGATATGGCGCTTGATGTGGCTGCCGCAACAGCGCTTTCACTACGGCTGGCCGGTTCCTTCGACAGGGCCGCTGCCGATCCTGCCGAGGCCGCCTATGCGCGCCTGATGACTCCCATCGTCAAATACTGGGTCTGCAAGACCACTCCTCCATTGATTGGTGAAGCCATGGAGTGCCTCGGTGGCAATGGCTACATTGAAAATAGCAATCTTGCCCGTGGCTACCGGGATGCGCCGGTAAACGCGATATGGGAAGGTTCAGGCAATGTCATGTGTCTGGATGTGATGCGCGTTGTCGAAAAGGGCGGTCCGATCATGGATACGGTCCTGGAATTGCTCGAAAAGGACCTCGGCGGAACGTCCGCTTCCAAGACCGTCGAGGTCATCCGGACTGCCGGCCAGATGGCGCAAACCGATCCGGGTGCCACACGAATTCTGACCGAACAACTTGCCTTGACCGCAGCCGGTGCAGAACTTCGCCGATTGGGCATGGGTTCCATTGCCGACGCGTTCATTGAAACACGGCTGGGTGGTCTCTGGCGATCTACCTATGGAATGCTGGACAACCGGTATGACAGCCGGGCAATCGTCGATGTGCTGTATCCCGAAGGTTGAATGCGTAATAGTGTAATTGCGCACAAAAACATTTTGAACCAGACCCCATATGCCGGAGAGATTATAGCTGGCGCAGCCTTTTGCTTGCGTGAAAGAATCTGGATATGGAGAACCGTCATGTTACGCGTGATAGGCGCAATTTTGTTGGCACTTGTTTGGCTGCTGCCCACCCAGGGATTGGCAGAAAAACGGCTTGCGCTTGTAATCGGCAATGACGACTACCAAAACATTCTGAAGCTACAAAAAGCGACCAACGATGCCGAGGCGATGGGCAATACGCTTGAAGCTCTCGGCTTTGATGTTACCCGGGCACTAAATGCCGACAGAGCCGAGATGAATCGCGTCTTTGAAGATTTCGCGCGCAAGATACGCGAAGGCGACACGGCCATGCTGTTTTATGCCGGCCATGGTGTTGAAATAAACGGCGAAAACTATCTTCTTCCGGTTGATATGCCTGACGCCGATTCCGGCACTGCCGGTAATATTGAATCGCAGGCCATGGCGCTGGACAGCGTTTTGGCGCGGCTTCGTTCCCGCGCAGCTCAATTGAATCTCGTTGTGCTGGATGCCTGCCGCAATAACCCGTTTTCCGGCACTGGGCCGGCAACCCGTAGTCTTGGCGGCCGGGCTGGACTTGCTCGAATATCCGCGCCTCAGGGTACATTTGTCATGTATTCAGCAGATGTGGGGGAAGCAGCGCTTGATCGGTTGAGCGAGGAAGATAAAAATCCGAACTCGGTTTTTACCCGCACACTGATACCACTCATGAAGACACCGGGTATGGACCTTGTCGATACAGCACGTGAAGTTCGACGTAAGGTCCGCAAGCTGGCACGTTCAATCAGCCACAATCAGACGCCGGCCTATTATGACGCAGTATTGGGTGATTTCTTCTTCACACGGGAAGGCGGTAATCCAGTTGTTGCTGATAGCGGGCAGAACAAGGGTGATGAAAAGGAAGTCGCATCCGTCAACCCGGATGCATCCGGAGATAGTGCGAGGCCCGAAACCAAGCCGGGCCCAATTACCAGAACACCTATTGGAAAGGCGATGGTCGTCACAGGTGGGGAGCGGGATTCAATCAGGCTTTGGGATGCAGGTAAGGCCCAGCTGATCGCAGAACTTGAAGGCGAGAAGATCGATATCTCGACGGTCAAGATCACCAGTGGTGGACGCACGCTTGCGGTCGCGACCAGGGACGGAGCGCTATTTTCCTACAGAATACCGGAATTCAAGAAGCAAAACGCCATGTATCCGGGCTTTATGGTCACATCCATTGGTGAAGCCAAGGATGGAACACTGGTGATAGGCGGCGAAAACGGCGCGATGGCCGCGATTGATCCCATTACCTTTGATACACGCTGGGAAAATCAAAGCCACGACGCAGTTATTAGTCCTGTTGTTGTGCAATCAGACCAGAAAACCGTCTTAACTGCATCTGGCGATGGAACCATTGCCGTCTCGGATATAGCAAATGGCGAGGTTTTGGGCCGCATTTCTACCGTTAACAACAAGCCGATCACCGATTTTGAGATAATTGCAGCATCCACAGTCGTCGCATCACATGAAGACGGCACAATAGCCTATCTCAACACACGGACCGGCGAAGTGCTTTCTTCATTCAAGGGAAATCGCGGCTGGATATCCTCGGTCGGGATTACGCCGGATGGCAGCAAGGTCGTGACAGCGGGAGTAGATGGCAGTCTTTCCGTCTGGGTGCTGGGTACGGATCAATTAGTCCAGAAACTGGATGCCCACAGCGATGTCGCTGCAGGTGCAAAATTTATGAAAGTAAATAAGCAAAAAATAATGATTTCAACAAGTTTTGATGGAAAACTAAAGTTTTGGAATAAAGACAATACCCAACCCCTGATCGCGCTGGATCACGGCTCAGCCATCCTTTCCTTCGATTATCTGGACGGCTCCTGACCAATATTCCCAATTCCCGCTTTTTTCCCGGTTCAAGCAGGTTTGTCCGCTCTGTGCGCAATGACACGCGCTCGCTGGATATGAGTACCAATATCAGTTGGAGCATTCAATCAACCGTCGCGTAACAAGCGGCAATTTTTGGGACGAGCATAAAGGGAGCATGTGATGACCAGTAGAAATCACTTGAAGTTCATTGCGATCATCGGCCTTGCATCGCAAATGCTGCTTCCGGCAACGGGATCAGCGGACGCACAGACCGTATTTACACAACGCCAGATCGTTCAACAATTACGCCTGCCGCGCGGTGCGGTCGGCCAGCCAGTGCATCAGGTCCGTAGAAGAGCACCACAGGCACATCATGGCCATGTACAAATGCATAGGGTACCTCAGCCTCATGGCGGACAGGTAGCAAAACGTAGAGTGCCGCAGCCTCAGGGCGGAAATGTAGTCTTTAGCAGGCCACCCCAACCCCATGGTGGAGGACACGCTATTACCCGTGTTCCACAGCCCAGTGGTGGCGACGTGGCCTTCAGGAGAGCACCACAGCCGCATAACGGTGGTGTTCAGCAATTCCGCGCACCTCCTCCTCGTGGAGGCGGAGCAGTAGCAAAGAGCCGTGCACCAAGTCCAAGAAAGCCGAAAAAAGTTGCTTCTGTTTCAGGCAGCAACTCAAGCACGGTACGTGGTCTGGATGTAAGGCCGGTTGAAAAGGCTTCTGTTGAGCAGGCTTCAACGTATAACGATAGTGGCCGCATCGATCTGGAAATTCTGTTTGATTACGATTCAGATCGCATTGACCCCAAATCAGTTCGCCAGCTCATTGAGCTTGGTGAAGCCTTGAATGATCCAGAACTCGGTTCTGTCCAGTTCATGGTCGCCGGTCATACAGATGCAGCAGGAAGCAATGCCTATAATAACGATCTTTCGTTCAGACGTGCCCAGGCAGTATCCCGTTTTCTGATCGATTTCGCAGGTGTTAAACCAAAGCGGCTGCTTCAGGAAGGGTTTGGCGAGGATTTCCTCAAATATCCCGATGCACCTGAATCAGGTCAGAACCGTCGCGTCGAAATCATAAATCTGGGTGAATCAAGCTAAAGCACTCAATTACCTTGAAGTCACCCCGACAAACAGCCCGCCTTGATGGCGGGCTTTTGCTTTGACCTTGCGTTTATTACCGGCCAGATTGGTTAGTTGAAGCATCAGGCTTCGAGGATTAAGCCATGGCCACCCGAAAAGCGGTATTGAAAGAGGTGAAACTGCCGGATTTCGGGGTAGCCGCAGTTCAACCCGATCTCGATCCTGAAATCTACCGCAAACGTTTTTCCCTCGCGATGGATCGTGTCACCGAATCCGGGTTTGATATTCTGGTTATTTATGCGGACAGGGAACATGCAGCAAACCTGTCATGGGCAACAGGGTTTGATC
>JBPCWJ010000387.1:0-3992 GCA_051009635.1 Rhizobiaceae bacterium | reverse complement strand
CGGGAACATGATGCGCCACAGTCTGGCAATCTATCCGAAGCAGGAGACCCGATTACCCTCAATGATTGGCTTTGAAGGGGTGGGCTGGAAAAAATACGTTCCTGTCAGACGTTCAAATACGATTGTGGTCGAAGAAAATCTTCCGCCTACTGCTGCTGCGGTTCTTATTAATCGGGCTCACACACAGAGGGATATCTATCTCCCAATCAACAGCATCCAAAGGAAGGTATTTGACGCAATCGACAATCATCGTAGCGCTGCACAGCTTGCCGAGATTGCAGACGATGAAACGGTGCGAATTTTGTTGATGCGCTTGTGGTGGTATGATCAAATTATAATCGACGCATCGCAGCAATGATCAAGGCATTGGGCGCTATGACTACGCAATTTCCTCCTCATGAAAATATGGTCTGGATACCGGGTGGCGAGTTTCTGATGGGTTCGGATGATCATTATACGGAAGAAGCTCCAACCCATAAGGTGCGTGTCAACGGGTTCTGGATGGACCGCACAACCGTTACCAATCGAGAGTTTGGTCAATTCATTTCAGAAACCGGATATGTGACACTTGCAGAACGCGCGGTCGACCCCGCTGACTATCCGGGCGCGGATCCTGAATTGCTGGCGCCCTCGTCAGTAGTCTTTTCAAAACCTTCCCATCCTGTCAGCCATCAGAACCATTTCGAGTGGGGGCGTTATGTCAAAGGTGCCAATTGGAGGCACCCTCAAGGGCCTGAATCTTCTCTGGACGGAATAGAAGATCACCCCGTCGTTCACGTCGCCTGGGAAGATGTTGAGGCCTATGCCAAATGGGCTGGAAAAGAGATTCCCCGGGAAGCAGAATGGGAATTTGCCGCCCGAGGCGGGCTTGAGGGAGCAGAATTTGTTTGGGGGGATAAACTGGTCCCTGACGGCAAATATATGGCGAATACCTGGCAGGGCGAATTTCCATGGGAAAATACATTGGAAGACGGATTTGAAGGTACTGCTCCAGTAGGATCATACCCGGCCAATGGTTATGGGCTTTTTGATATGGCCGGAAATGTCTGGCAGTGGACAAGCGATTGGTACCAGGAACACAACAAGATCGACAGCCCATGCTGTACAATCGAGAACCCGCGAGGCGGTAATCCGGAATCGAGCGTTGATCCCAATCAGGCTCAATTGCAAATTCCGCGAAAGGTCACCAAAGGTGGTTCCCACCTCTGTGCGATCAATTATTGTCGAAGATATCGACCCGCTGCACGGATGGCGCAGCCAATTGACACTTCCATTTCGCATTTGGGGATTCGCTGTATCGTCAGATCGAAATCCGAATAGGTAATCAGATCATGGAAAATTTACTGATCGAGGCAATCGAACTCAGCGTTTTGATTATTTATGTGGTCGCGGCGATGGTAATCATATTTGGCACTTTCAAGGCAATTGTCGGAATCGTTAAAGCCTTTCTGGAAGGTGAGGACAGGCTACGTGAAATCGGTGTTGAACTGGGCAGGTGGTTGATTGCCGGGCTTACATTCATGCTTGCTGCCGACATCCTTGAAACCATGATTGAAACCGAGTGGGAAGGTATTTCACGATTGGCAGCAATTGCAGCCATCCGGACGTTCCTGAATTTCTTCCTGGAGCGGGATATGCGCGAAATGCGTGAATCCGAAGCGAAGGCTGAAACTAGCGAAAATTGATCCAGATAAAGCCGAGCAGTCCAAACAACAGGATCAGGCAGGAAGTGATCAGCCCGATAGGAACAGGCTCGATATAGGTAAAGTCATCTCTTTTGATACGCTTGAGCAACCTTACGTTCTGTACAACTGCCGCAAACATTGAGATGACCGCCAATACGATGAAAGCGGAACCAATGGCCTGCAGATCATGGATCCGGGTTGGAGCAGAGGGCGACCCCCCCAGATATTCCCCAGCCGCGCCGAAACCGATGCCAAAACCGATCATGGAAATTGAGGTCCTGATCCATGCCATGAGTGTGCGTTCGGCCGCCTCGCGGTTCCGTTCCTTTGCCAATTCGGTATTTGTGCTGGTTGACCTTTTTTCACTCATGGGTTCTGAACCTAACCATTTGTAGAAGTCATTTTCTTGCTCATCATCGTATAGGGCATCGCCAGAAGGACGCCAATTAACAAGTAGGCTAGGATCACGGGTATTGCCGTTGCTGCTGTCTTGCTCAGTCCGACAATATAGACAGCCAGACCGATATTGCGTGCAATACTGGCGATAGCCAGTCCCGCCCGATGGGGCTGATCTGGTCCGCCCAGCAGATGCCCACCGGCAAGGCCGCCGCAAATCATCAGGGCTATCGCAAGAGCAGGAATCCAGCCAATGGCCAGCATTCCCCGCAATTCCGGGGAAATTAAAATTATCGTAATCAAGGCCAAAACGAGCAAGAGAAATAACAAATTGGCTGCGATATTCAGTGGCTTTTGAATCTTGTCGGCAATGCCCGGCGCAAATTTGCGTAAACCAAGACCGATCACAACCGGAAGGAATGTCACAATCGCCACCTGCCGGAATACGTACCAGAAGCGAACCGGATCGGTAAGCGTATCGAATGCCAAGTCAAAGGCTGCCAGGGTCAATGGCGTGACGATTATCGCAAGCCCCGCCAGTGATATTTGAAGACTTGAAACAAAGCGGATATCTGCACCGGCCATTCTGGACCTGAAGGTTGTCAGTGGCGCTCCCGGCGCAGAGGCAAGTACGGCAATTCCAGTTGCTGCGGCAGGTGGCAGATTGAACATCCAGATAAGGAAGGCTGCAATTAGCGGAACCAGAACAATAACTGCCACAAGTGAACTCACAAGGTGGCCTGGTTCCTTCCAGATCGAGGCAAGATCTGAAAGTTTTTGATCAAGTCCAACCGACAGCATGAGGCTGAAGATTGTGATCGTGACCAACAAGCTAAATGCCAGATTATCCATATTTGCAGCTTTTCAGTTTGAGATCGTAAGGTTTACCTAGGTCCTGACCCTGGCCACTCCAACTTTCGATAATCGGAATGTAGGCGATTCAGGGTCGGGGGCAAGCCTCAGGCAAAGAGAGCTTTGATGTATTCATCGCACAATCTATGGCACATAAACTGATCATGTGATTATATCCATCTGGATTGGCGGATATTCCAGCCTCAAAACGAAATTCATTTGGCTACCCCAGGAGCCGAAAATGAAAAATGGTTCTCAACCCGACACTAGCTGTCGGGAGAAGTTGACGCTTGACGGTTGGCTTGCAGATCAACCAGCCGATTTTCAAACAGATTTTCTTTCGATCGGTACAGTAAAAAACTATGGGCAGGGTTGCCACTTGTTTCGTGCAGGTGATGTAATCTCGCATGTTTTCGGCCTGGTGGATGGCCAGATAGATTTGCATTGGGCTGGGCCCAACTATGAGGAACTCGTTTCCCCCTCTGCCGGACGCCGAACCTGGTATGGATTTTCGGATGCCATCACAGGAGAGGAAGTGGCTTCGACAGCGATCGCAAGAAGGTCATCGATTGTTTATTGTATTCCCCGGTGGAAGTTCATCGCATTTCTCCAGGAAGATCCTGAACGCTATTCAAATATCATTTCCCACGAAAATCGTGTCCGGAAGGATCAGCAAAATGTACTCGGCCAGGTATTGACCTTGTCGGGGAACAGCCTGGTTGCAAATCTGTTGGCGAGCATGCATGCCGATGAACATTTTGACCATGATGCAAGCTTGCAAATCACCCAGAAAGATTTTGCTGCCAGCGCCGGTGTTTCGTTACCTACGCTTCAAAGAGCATTTCGATACCTGAAAGCCGAAGGTGCACTCGATGTGACCTATAGGGGTATTCGAATTCTGAATCGGGACAATCTTGACAGGCTTACGAAACTGGATAGCAGCGGTGACATGGAAGGGCTACCTTAGGATTGGCATGATTCTGCACAACCAGTTTACCAATTGGCGCTGAATTGGTGGTCGTTCTCTTGTCGCAGGATTTTTCCTAACTACCTATTGTC
>JBPCWJ010000386.1:0-5661 GCA_051009635.1 Rhizobiaceae bacterium | reverse complement strand
CTGGTTCTTGCAGGCGACCATATCTACAAGATGGATTACGAAATCATGCTTCGCCAGCATGTCGATAGTGGTGCTGATGTCACTGTCGGTTGCTTGACCGTTCCCCGCGATGAGGCAAAGGGTTTTGGGGTGATGGCAACGGACAAGGACAGCCGCATCACAGACTTTCTCGAGAAGCCGGCTGATCCGCCCGGCATGCCTGACAATCCGGAAATGGCACTGGCATCGATGGGCATATATGTTTTCAAATGGTCCTTTCTTCGGGAAATTTTGATCCGTGATGCCGCAGACAGCGGCTCCAAGCATGACTTTGGTGGCGATATAATCCCGTCCATCGTCAAGAACGGAAAGGCGGTTGCCCACCGTTTTGTCGATTCATGCGTGAGACAAAATCCGGATGCGCCAGCCTATTGGCGTGATGTCGGCACGATTGATGCCTTCTGGAAAGCAAATATTGACCTCACGGATTTTACTCCCGAGCTTGATCTCTGGGACAAGAGTTGGCCGATCTGGACCTATTCGGAATCGGTTCCGCCAGCAAAGTTTATCCATGATGAAAATGACAGGCGCGGCAGTGCGATTTCCTCGCTTGTCGCTGGCGGCTGCATAATTTCAGGAACGACAATCAGAAATTCACTGCTATTCACGCAGGTTCACACAAACTCCTATGCTTCCCTCGAATACTCGGTGGTTTTGCCATACGTAACTATCGGCAGATCCGCCAGGCTCAAGAAAGTGGTAATAGACCGGGGAGTAGAAATCCCCGAAGGTCTGGTTGTTGGTGAGGACCCCGAGGAAGATGCCAAATGGTTCCGTGTATCAGATGAGGGAGTGACGCTGATCACCAAATCCATGATGAGAAAGAGGGCTGCCGCTATATGACAAGAGTCCTTTCGGTTGCCTCCGAATGCGCTCCACTTATCAAGACTGGCGGTCTTGCAGATGTAGCGGGTGCCCTGCCCGCTGCGCTCGCGGGTCATGGAACGGAAATGCGCACACTCCTGCCGGGGTACCCGGCGGTGATTTCGGCGCTTGAAGACCCGGTTGCAATTGTATCGCGCGAAAAAAACCTTTTCGGAGGTCCGGCCCGCCTGTTGCACGGTATCGCAGGAGGTTTGGAGGTCTATGTTCTGGACGCGCCGCATTTGTACAAGCGCGACGGAGCAATTTACCTTGGACCCGACGGTAAGGATTGGCCCGATAATCCCGAACGCTTTGCCGCATTGTCCTGGATTGCTGCATCCCTGGCTACTGAAGGTGCAGCAGGCTGGGAACCGCAGGTTCTGCACCTGCATGATTGGCAGGCAGCGCTTGCCCCAATTTATTTGAAACAGCTTGGGAGCGCTGACCGGATCGCGACACTTCTGACAATTCACAACATCGCATTTCAGGGTTTGGTCGAAGCAGAAAAGCTCAAGAAGTTGAAACTGCCCGCAGGTGGCTTCACCACCGATGGTTTTGAGTATTACGGCAAGATAAGCGCATTGAAAGCTGGGCTGGTATATGCCGACAAACTGTCCACAGTCAGTCCTTCTTACGCGATTGAACTAATGACACCCGAATTTGGCATGGGTCTGGATGGCGTATTGCGTTCTCGTAGAACTGATGTGACAGGGATATTGAACGGTATCGATCTGGAAGCCTGGGAACCGCCTTTCAAAACTCTTCGCGCGAAGGAAAAGCACAAAAAATCATTGCGTCAGGAACTTGGATTACCGGATGCTCAAGGGCCACTATGTGTTGTGGTTTCCCGCCTGACCAACCAGAAGGGTCTGGATATTCTTCTCGAAGCGCTACCCCGATTGCTTGCCGAAGATGGCCAGCTTGCCTTGCTTGGAAGCGGAGATGCCGAACTGGAGGAAGCATTTCAGAAAGCTGACGCAAGACATTCAGCGGTCTCGGTAAAGATCGGCTATGATGAGGCGCTGTCGCACAGATTTATAGCAGGCGGAGACGCTATATTGGTGCCCTCCCGGTTTGAACCCTGTGGTCTCACCCAGCTTTATGGCTTGCGTCATGGCACCATACCTGCCGTTTCCCTGACAGGCGGTCTGGCTGACACGGTTGTCCCGGCAAATGCTGCCGGAATTTGGGCAGGTGTTGCAACCGGCGTACAGGTGCACCCAATTACGGTCGATGCCTGGGAACATGCACTTGCCCAGCTTTGCGCTATGTACAAACAGGGCGATATCTGGAAAAGGATGCAACGAAATGCCATGCGGCATCCGGTCGGTTGGGGCGTCTCTGCAGCAGCATATGCCGCCTTGTTCAGGGATATAGAAAAAAGCGCATGAGTTCGACTTATTCGGCAAGCAGGGGGCGGGCAGCACCGCTCGGCGCGACTTTTGACGGAGATGGCGTCAATTTCGCAATATTTTCGACCAATGCCAGCCGGATGACTCTTTGCCTGTTTTCTGAAGATGGCAAAACCGAAACTCAAAGAATTGAATTGCCAGAAAGAGACGGCGATGTTTGGCACGGCTATGTTTCCGGCTTGCGGCCAGGCCAAATGTACGGATATCGAGCCCACGGCCCGTTTGATCCGATGCGCGGTCATCGCTTCAATTACAACAAACTGCTGATCGACCCCTACGCCAAGCGGCTGTCCGGCCATCCAGTATGGCATGACGCATTGATGGGACATCTAGTCGATCACGGTTCAAACAGCCTCGATACCGATTTGGTCATGGATGATCGTGACAGCGCACCATATATGCCACGCTGCATTGTCGAGGACCCGGAATTTTCCTGGAGAGAAGACACCTCACTTGACACACCTGTCGACGAAACCATTGTCTATGAAGCCCATGTCAAGGGAATGACAGCGCTCCATGAAACAGCCGAACCACAGGGTAAGTTTCTCGGACTTGCCTCCGACCCAATATTGGAGCATCTGACCAAGCTCGGTATCACCGCAATTGAACTACTGCCCTCGCAGGCATTCCTGAATGACAGATTTCTGGTAGAGAAAAACCTCGTAAATTATTGGGGTTATCAGACCCTTGGGTTTTTCGCACCTGAACCGAGATACCTTACTCAGGGTGGGATCGCAGACTTCCGGCAAATGGTAGCCCGCTTCCATGCGGCAGGTATCGAGGTGATTATGGATGTTGTCTATAATCACACTTGCGAGGGTGATGAACGTGGTCCGACTCTCGCATTCCGCGGTCTGGATAACGCCAGCTACTATCGCCTGGCAGAAAATCCGCGCTTCTATGTAAATGATACCGGGACCGGCAATACGCTGAATGTTGACCATCCCATGGTATTGCGCATGATCATGGATAGCCTTCGTTACTGGGTCGAAGTTATGCATGTCGACGGGTTTCGTTTCGACCTCTGCTCAACGCTTGGCCGTACCGGGAACGGATTTGACCGAGGCGCAGCCTTCTTCGATACCATTCGTCAGGATCCTGTTCTTGCGCACACGAAACTGATTGCAGAACCTTGGGACATTGGCCCGGGCGGTTACCAGCTCGGAGCGTATCCGCCGCCATTTCTGGAATGGAACGACAAGTTTCGCGATGGTGTCCGCCGCTTCTGGCGCGGGGATAAGGGTCAATTTCCAGAACTGGCCGAGCGTCTTACAGGATCGGCCCGCCAGTTTGATCATTCCGGGCGGCCCTCGACAGCATCAGTAAATTTTCTCACCGCCCATGATGGTTTCACACTGACCGATCTCGTCAGTTACGAAAACAAGCACAACATGGCAAATGGAGAGGACAATAAGGACGGTCACAGCGAGAATTTTTCATCCAATCTTGGCGTCGAAGGGCTTACGGATGACAAGAAAATTCTTGTAGCCCGCACGCAGAGACGCCGCAACATGATGGCCACATTGCTATTGTCGCAGGGAACACCGCTGATCCTTGCAGGCGATGAATTCGGTAATTCGCAAAGTGGCAACAACAACGCTTATTGCCAGGATAACGAGATCGGATGGCTGGATTGGTCCAATCTCGATGAAGGATTTATCGAATTTACCAAAACATTGATTGCCTTCAGAAAAGCCCATCCCATACTGCGACAGAAACTGTTCCTTCATTCTCGTGAAAGAACAGTGGATGGAATTGAGGACTTGTTCTGGTGGCGCCAGGATGGCCAGCCCATGGAGGACTCCGACTGGCAAAATCCGGACCTCGACCTGCTATGTGTAGAAATGCGAACGGCGTCGGGTACACCAGAATATGACACGCTTGAAACAGCCATCATGATAATCATCAATATTGGAGAAAAGCGTTCTGTTGCGCTGCCCGATTTGTCAAACGGAAAGAGATGGATCAATCGTATCGATACAACAGCGGAGAATGGTTCGGTGTATCATTTGGCCAATGGTACAATCGAAAGTCCTGCAAATTCGGTAATTGCACTGACTCTGGAGGATGCCGTGTGACAGATCCAATCGGTAATCTGGCAAAAGCAGCAGGCATCCTGCCAGCCTACCGTGATCTGTCAGGCAATTGGCACAACACATCCAGAGAAACAAATTTAGCCCTGCTTTCAGCTATGGGGTTTAAAGTCTCCAAAGAGGCGCAAGCCGCAGAATTGCTTGATCATATGGAAAACTCCGAAGATCAGGCCAATTCTGATTCCTGGCAGGTTGTTGCTGCAGGAGAAGTCCCGGACATACCAATTGAGCAATCGGCGCAATTTGTGATCAGCTTTGAAGACGGGAAGGAGTTCGAGGGGCGAGGATCACAAGACCTGCCAGCAATGCCACTTGGTCGTCATAGGCTGGTCTTGGGGAAACGAACCATGACAATTCTGAGCGCCCCACCCTCTTTGCCTTCTCCATCTCGCGGTTGGGGCGTTGTACTTCCATTGGCGGGTCTGCGCGATGCAAGGCAAGGCGGCATTGGCAACTACAAAGACCTGGAAATTGCGACCGCTGCACTTGGAGAAAGAGGAGCGTCTTTTGTGGGCATCAATCCTGTCCATGCAGGATTTCCTGAAGATCAAAGTGAAATCAGTCCATATTCGCCATCACACCGCCGACGCATGAACGTAATGCATGTGGCAATTGACGACGTAGCACCCGTACATATTCATCAAGATCCGCTAATCAACTTTGAGAAACTGATCCCGGAAAAACGGAAAAATTTGCGCCATGCCTTCAACAGGTTTGAGGAAAATTCGGATACCAACGAATTTAACAGATTTGTAGCCAATGAAGGCGCGGCCTTGAGACTTTTTGCGCTCCATCAGGCACTGTCCTCAGTCCACGGACCCTATTGGAATAATTGGCCCACACCACTCAAGAATCCGCAATCACCGCAATGTCGCCAGGCCTTGCAGGACCTCGCTGGCGAAATCAGGTTTCACTGCTGGCTTCAATGGATGGCAGAAACTCAGCTGGCCTCGGTTCACGACACCATGAAAAAAATGGGCATGTCTCAAGGTCTGTATCTGGATATCGCTGTAGGCACGCATCCTTGGGGTGCGGAAACCTGGATGGACAAATGCATTTTCGCGAATGGCGCTTGGCTGGGTGCGCCACCAGATGCATTTGCGAATGAGGGCCAAAACTGGATGCTCGCACCTTTCAATCCACATGCCCTGGCAAGGGATGGATTTGGTGCGCTTGCCGAGACCATCCGCAAGCAATTGCAGTTTGCCGGTCTGCTCCGAATCGATCATATCCTGGGTTTTGAAAGAGCGTTC
>JBPCWJ010000385.1:0-2512 GCA_051009635.1 Rhizobiaceae bacterium | reverse complement strand
CTCACCATCTTCCTGATGACGCTGCAGTTCTACGGCACAATGATGGAGCAGACGCTGGCCGCGGTGCCGCTGTTTGTGTTCATGGGTTTCATGATGGAGCAGGCCGGACTAATGGAACGGTTGTTCCGTTCAGTTCAACTCATTCTTGCCCGGATGCGCGGTAGCCTGTTTGTCGCCGTGTTGTTTGTCTCAGTAATTTTCGGCGCTGCAACCGGTATCGTGGGTGCTTCCGTTACAATTCTCGGGATCATGGCTGCAACCACCATGAACCGTTCCGGATATGACGTTCGCCTTGCAGCCGGTACAATCACCGCTGGCGGAACGCTTGGCATTCTGATCCCGCCATCAATCATGCTGGTGGTCATGGGTCCGGTACTGGAGGTACCCGTCACTGACCTGTTTGCCGCCGCAATTTTGCCCGGCATCATGATGGCAGTCCTGTATCTGGTTTACGCGCTTGGCCGCTGCTGGCTAAACCCATCACTCGGACCGCCGGTCCCCGAGGACGAAATGCCGGAAGGCCGAGCCCATGTCTGGCGGGAATTCTTCCTCGGACTTGTGCCGCCCAGCGTTTTGATAGCATTTGCAATGGGTTCCATCCTTTTCGGCTGGGCCACTCCGACCGAAGGTGCAGGGATGGGTGCATTCGGCTCGATCCTGCTTTGTCTGGGATATGGCAAATTCACCTGGAAGAACACGTTCAGCGCGCTACAGCGCACACTTGAAATTTCCGTACTGATCCTGTTTCTCGTAGCAGCATCAAATTTCTTCGGCGCCGTTTTCTCACGCCTTGGAACACCCCAGATGATTACCGAATATTTGCTGGTTCTCGACCTTTCTGCGGGCTGGATCATTGTCATGATACTGGCACTGATATTTGTACTGGGATGGCCACTTGAATGGGTGCCTATTGTCTTGATTATCCTGCCCATTCTTTATCCGGTGTTGCAGGCATTGGAGATCAACATTACCTGGTTTGCAATTCTTGTCGCTGTTTGCCTGCAAACGGCGTGGCTCAGTCCTCCTGTTGCTCTCTCCGCCTATTTCCTGAAGGGCGTCGTACCGGATTGGGACTTGAAAGACATCTATCTCGGGATGATGCAATTCATGGTCATTCAGCTTATTGGCCTGGCAATTGTGTTCCTGATTCCAAGCATAGCAACCTGGCTTCCTGCCTATCTGTATGGAAACTGACCGGCACTTATTTCATGAAAATGACCATGTGTTTGTCAATAACCAACGCCAATCCCGGCGATCCTGTAATTGTCCTTGGTAAAGGGGAATAGCTTTGGCGAGAATTGTGGGCAAATATTTCTTTTGGCCTTTGATTGTCACGATAACAGGTCTCATCGCCATTTTCTGTATTGGCTGGCAGAGTTACGGCACACTCTCAGGTGCCGGCTCATTCTTTCTCATTGGCGCAGTATTGGCAGCCCTGGAAATTTCTCTGTCTTTCGACAATGCAATCGTCAACGCCAACAAGCTCAAATATATGACGCCAGTCTGGCAGAAACGGTTCCTGACCTGGGGCATTCTCATCGCAGTATTTGGCATGCGGTTGGTCTTTCCGATCATGATCGTCGCTATCGCAGCAAATCTGGGTCCGATTGCAGCCGTAACGCTGGCCATTTGGCAACCGGGAGAATATGCACGAATAATATCTGGCTCGCATTTATCGATAGCAACATTCGGTGGCACGTTTCTCATGATGGTTGCACTGACCTATTTCATTGACGAAGACAAGGAAATCGATTGGTTCAAGATGCTGGAGCGCCGTTTGCGGCAATGGGCATCGATCCGCGGTCTTGCCATCGCATTTGTCTTGCTGGTGATCGTGCTTTTTTGCATGTTCATTCCTGTAGGCGACCGGGCGACCTTCCTACTCTCCGCCGTTCTCGGCCTGCTGACATTCCTGCTTGTCGAACTTTTGGGCAATGTGCTCGACCGCGCTGAAGAGGCGCGCGATGTCGCGCGAGCCGGAGGCTTGGGCGCATTCATGTATCTGGAAGTACTCGATGCCAGTTTTTCATTTGATGGCGTAATTGCCGCCTTTGCCTTTACGAAGAACCTATTCCTGATCGCGATCGGTCTGGGAATTGGTGCGATGTATGTACGGTCAATGACAATTATGCTGGTCGAAAAAAAGACCCTCGCCCAATTTCGTTATCTCGAACATGGTGCCTTTTATTCCATATTTATTCTCTCAGCGATCATGTTCGCCCAATCCATGATCCATATCCCTGAGGTGATTACGGGGCTTCTCGGCGTCGGACTAATTGGTCTGGCTCTACTGGCATCCTTGAGATACAACCGGAAAAATCCCGCATAAACCTGATTGGTTGCGATCAACTCAGTAGTCTTTTTGATCCAAATTCCCCTTCGGGCGTCCTACCCTTTTTCGGGATGAACAAGTTTTGCAGCACTATGATTTTCCTGCACCGGGCCACGCAATAGCCACATCACCAGCAACATGCCGATGAATGCACCGGCCGCCGCTACCAGCATGGCACCA
>JBPCWJ010000384.1:0-3928 GCA_051009635.1 Rhizobiaceae bacterium | reverse complement strand
GTTTTTTACAAGATTCAAAAACACCTGGATCAGTTGATCACGATTGCCATAAACCGGTGGCAAGGAGGGATCGTACTCCTCGGTGATCCGTATATTTCTTGCAAATCCCGATTTGGCCAATGTCTTTACGTGCTCCAGAACCGCGTGAATGTTTACCGGGTCACGTTCGATGGGGCGCTGGTCTGAAAACACTTCCATTCGGTCAACGAGTTTTACTATTCGATCTGCCTCATCCATTATCAAGCGGGTGAGTTGCCGGTCTTGCTGATCAGCAGCCATTTCAAGGAGCTGTGCTGCGCCTCTTATGCCGGAAAGCGGGTTCTTGATTTCATGAGCGAGCATTGCCGCGAGGCCAGTAACGGTCCTTGCTGCGCCCCTATGTGTGAGTTGTCTATCAATCTTGTCCGCCATGCTGCGTTGCTGAAACATCAGAACGACACTGCCTGGCTGCTCCAGAAGCGGCGAAGCATAGGCGTCAACAACCTGTTCCTTGCCGATACGTGGAGAAGAAATATCCACCCTGTATTCATTGATTGCCGTACCTGATATGCGGACCTGATCAATCAAACCAAGAACCGGGCTGCCAAAGGGAATGAAAAAGTCCAACATATGCCGGGACATGAATGAGGCTGAGGATCCAAAAAAGGATTCCGCCGCCAAATTTGCATGGGCGATCCGTCCGTCTGCATCAACGACCAGAACCGGTTGTGGCAGCGAATCCAGTACTGGATATTTGCCGCTTTCAGGCTTAACCTTATCTTCCCTGATCATCTGGGTCATGCTGCGGCCACCATTTCTTGCGCCCGCCCGGCAGCAATTTGGAAGGCCGAGGTTACTGCGGCAGGATCCCATGAAGTGAGTATGGAATTTCGCAGGTCTGAATTTTCAGGTGAAGCAATAAGTTCAAAATACCAGGCGAGGTGTTTCCTGGCCTGCTTGATGCCAATCTCCTTTCCATAGAAGGAAAGCATCATTTCATAATGTTCTATTGCAGTATCGGAAATAAACGCAGGATCGTTCGGATGAACATCAGCAGGGATTGTTCCTGATATTTGCCCTGGTAACCACGGAGCACCATAGGCCGCTCGCCCAACCATAACGCCATCTGCATCGCAGGAAGTTGCCGCGCGATTGGCGGTATCTGAACAAGCGATATCGCCGTTGACAATGAGCGGAACCGTGATCTGTTCGCGAACTTCCTTTATCGCGTTCCAGTTTGCCTTTCCCTTATAGAATTGGCATCTGGTCCGCCCGTGAACCGTAATCATTGAAACGCCAAGACCTTCTGCCCGTACAGCCAACTCAGGCGCATTGATAGAGTGTTCATCCCAGCCCAACCGCATTTTCAAGGTAACCGGGACATTGACTTCATCAAGCACCGATTCAATTAGCCGGGTTGCAAGATCAAGATCGCGCATCAACGCTGAACCGGAATAACCGGTGGTGACCCTTTTCGCAGGGCAGCCCATATTGATATCAATGATGTCTGCACCATTTTCGACGGCCAATTTTGCCGCCAGCCGAATCCATTTTTCCTCACGCCCCGCCAATTGAACAATATGGATTTCCGAACCGCATTTGCCGGCCTTCATTTCCATTTCCGTCTGGCCGCAGACCAAGGCCTCACTGGCTACCATTTCGCTAACTACTGCTCCGGCACCGAAACGCCAGGCCAGATTTCTGAACGGAACGTCGGTGACGCCCGACATGGGGGCGAGAAGTGCCCTGTTCCGTATTTTCCGGGCTCCAATTTGTAGAGGCTGGTTGAAATTCATTGGCATTTAAAGCTGCGAAAGGTACCTTCTGATTAAAAATTAGGCAATAAATTGCACTGCCTCTAAACTAACCATTTTTGTTGCGACGCACAAGTAACAATTTGTAGTTGATCCATCTAACTAGTGAGGTTAGGCAACAACTCAATGTGATAACCACGCTGGCCTATTCCAGGAGATAAATTTGCACAAATCTATTGCGATAATTGTCGCGGCAGGACGTGGCCAGCGAATGGCGTCTGCTAGCGACGGACCGAAACAATATCGTAAGCTGGGTTCGCTAACGGTTCTGGATCGCTCAATTTCAGGATTTGTCAAACATGATCTGGTCGATCTGGTATTGCCTGTCATTCATCCAGATGATGCAAGCCTGTTTGAAAGCCTGGTTACTCCCCACAGGAAACTATTACCTCCCGTTTTTGGTGCCACGTCAAGGCAAGAAAGTGTGAATAATGGTTTGAAGGCGCTTGTGGAATTGTCACCGGAACTGGTGTTGATCCATGATGGCGTTCGCCCTTTTGTCGATCAGAGCACGATTACTGAGGTCATAAACGCAATTGAACCAGGTGTTTGTTGTCTACCTGTAAATCCTGTGACGGATACCTTAAAGCATATTGATGATGCTGGCTTTGTGGATGCTACGGTGGACCGGAGTTCACTTGTTGGCGCACAAACACCTCAAGGATTTACCTATAAGGAAATATTGGCTGCCCATCAAGCGGCGGCCGCCCAGGATGCGGAATTCACTGATGATGCCCAGATTGCTGAGTTTTCGGGGCTCAAGATCAAAACCGTTCAGTCACCTGCAACAAACTTTAAAATTACAACACAGGAAGATCTGGAGACCGCTCGTATGCGCTACAACAGTCCGGATATACGAACCGGTAACGGCTATGATGTTCATCGGCTGGATTCGGGAGATTTTGTTACGCTCTGTGGCATCGAGATACCTCATACCAAATCGCTCGATGGCCATTCAGATGCGGATGTCGGCTTACATGCATTGACGGATGCATTGCTGGGTACGATTGCCAATGGCGATATTGGCAGCCATTTTCCGCCAAGTGAGCCGGAATGGAAGGATGCTTCTTCGGACAGATTTTTGCGGTACGCTGTTGACCTTGTTCAGGAAAGCGGTGGCATAATCACACATCTTGATGTGACATTGATATGTGAGCAACCAAAAATCGGGCCGCATCGTGATGTGATGCGCAGGCGAATTTCAGAGATTTGCAGGATCGAAATCACCCGGGTATCCGTCAAGGCTACCACAAATGAACGAATCGGATTTATTGGCAGGCAGGAAGGTATTGCCGCAATTGCAACGGCAACCGTTTCCTTTGGACCGCAGGAATTGGAACAAGCCGATGGAAATTGATTCCGAACTACCGGTAATGGCGAAAATCTTGCTGGATCGTTTCCGTGACGAAAAAATGCGTTTGGCTACGGCGGAATCCTGTACCGGAGGTTTGGTCAGTGCCCTGCTGACATCCGTTCCAGGTTCGTCGGATGTTTTCGATCGCGCATTCATCACCTATTCAAATGATGCAAAGCGAGAGATGTTGGGTGTATCCAGCAAGAATCTCGTGGAATTTGGTGCGGTCTCTGCCCAGGTGGCTGCCGAGATGGCCCGGGGTGCAGTTGAGTATTCATCGGCCAATGCGGCAGCTGCAATTACCGGCGTGGCAGGTCCTGGTGGTGGCACCGATGAAAAGCCTGTTGGCTTAGTGTTTATTGCAATAGCCCGGAGAAGTGACGAGGGTTCTTTTGTCGAAGAGTTTCGATTCCCTGACTTGTCACGAGATGATGTAAGAAATGAATCAGCCAAGATGGCGATGGAAATGCTGCTCGCCTACGCCATCGACGACGAAGAAAATCAGTGAATTGTGAGATCACGATTTGATAATGGCGGGTGATTTCGGTTCCAATTTTACCGATTCTATGGTGTAATTTCGGTAGGGGTTTCAAAGGGTGTATGCCAGTTCACGGAATGGAGCGTGGTCGGCACCATATTCTCTAGGAGATGAATATGCTTACAACATTCAGAACAGCTGCACTGGTGCTAGGTGTAGCGGCAGTCATAACTGTTGGATCTAACAAGCCTGCGGAAGCCACACATCAGATCGGCCACCTTGCTGTTGGAGTGGGTGTAGGAT
>JBPCWJ010000383.1:0-2729 GCA_051009635.1 Rhizobiaceae bacterium | reverse complement strand
ACTTTCACTTGTTCCTCAAAGAGTGCGAATGGAGGTTCAATTACAGACCTGTTGCAAACCTCAACAAAGTATTGGAACAATGGTGGTTCAAGTGAAAATCAAACCCTTATCTAGGTCAGCCCCTATAAATATTTAATTTTGAACATTCGAAATTATCCTCATTTTTCATTGAAAACCAATTAAATTTCGCATGGATTTGTTAGAAAATCCCAATATTAGAGATACTATAAAATCAATTCTATTAGAATCTGATATCTATAATGCTTTGAAGATTGTGAAGAGAAAACTGTTAGTCAGGCATGTTTGCTATTTCTCAATCCAGAAAATTTCCTCCGGTAAGACATTGCAGTTCATGGCAGCAACATATTCTAAGCAGTGGCAAGATTTTTACCTGGATTGCAACTATATGGAGCAAGACCCCATTGTTGAACGGGCGTCGAGCACTGATATTCCCTTCTTTTGGTCCGAGCTTGAAAATCAGGATGTGATTCCCGTACGAAAACCCCTGTCTTCCATTGGAAATGGACCAGGTAATCTGGGATTTACGATACCAATACGGCACTCAAGAAATTTATGTGCTATGTTCTCGCTTAACCATTCCGGCGATCCGGAGTCCTGGAAAAATACTCTACTTGTGTCCCACGATCTGGTCGAAGTCTTGGGCCATCTAATTCATTCCATGGCACCGCAGGATCTTGTGAAACACTATAAAAGTGTATCCTTGAGCCCCAGGGAAATTGAATGCCTGATCTGGACAGCCAAGGGTAAGGACGCGATGACGATTTCACGGATTTTGGGTATTTCCGAGCACACAGGGCGGGATTATCTAAAATCGGCACGCACCAAACTTGGATGCGCTACCATCGCCCAGGCGGTATTTATCGGTACGAAGATGGGAATTATCGACTACTGATTAGCCGAGACCAGATTGAACTAGGCGTGCCCGTTCAATGAAACATATGATCGCGGACGATCGTTGGTATTGCCGGAATATGACGCAACGCTTCCTTCAATTCGTTTGTTCTTGTGCGGTCAAGAGCACCCAAATCTATAAAATTGGTTGCTTTCAGCCCGGCCTCAATGTCTCGGCTTTGACTTTCAAGCACCAATTGAAATGCCAGTTCCTGGGCTTCCAGGAGGTTGTGAAAGTCTACTTCGCCCGTTGTTCCGGCGGCAATCAATCCCTCAAAGCGGTGCCTGGTGGAATGCCGGCGGATGTTATGGCGGATTGCCAATGTCCTTGCGGTGGCCGAAACCGGAAAAAGCACGTGTTTTTTCAAATCAAGGCGGTTCCCATCAGACTTTATCCCGCCAAACAGGGTGAATGGGTCGGGCATTGAAGAAAGAGACTCTCCCAGCAATTTGGCGAAAGGCACATTTTCATGCCCGCGTTGATAGGCATACTCGAAAATACCTTGGGAAAGATTGTGATCTCCAAAAACGCCTGCGGCATCGAAAAATATATCGACGTTCAGCAAGTCACCCGGAGTGGATTTCGCCATCCAGCCATCAATACGTGATCTCCAGGTTTCAATGGAGCCTCGCCATTGATCGTTTTTTGCCATGACGCCGCCCTTGCAATAGGGAATTCCTGACTGATCAAGAATATCTGCAATATGCGATCCCAATTCTGTAAACCAGAGATCGTTATTCCCGCCCGGCTCTCCTTCTGCAAAGATAATTGCATTGTCCTGGTCTGGAACCAGCATGCTCTCGCCACGACCTCCCGAGCCAAGAACCATCACGGCAAATTCGCACGGGGGACCTCCCTTGCCGGAACCTTGCATTTCATCCATTGCGAGTTTGGTGGCGCGGGCGGTCATCGCGCGAATTTCCTCGCTGATTATCCTGCAAATGGTTGCCGGTTCTACCTCCTCGGCGGTCAGGGCATTTACAACAGCAGGCAATGTGGCCCAGGCGCTTTCCAATTCCAGCGCTGATGTTGCGCCAGCGATGGTATCATCGAGAACAACCGCAGGTCCTGTCCGGGATTTCAATAAGTCGCGTGCAGACACAACTCCGACCAATTCATCATTGTCATTTCGAACCGCAAGATGCCTGTATTTCAGCCGTGTCATTCGGCCTAGCGCGCGGTAAATGAATGCGCTTTCCCGCACGCTTTCCACCGGACTTGTCGCAATTTCGCCTGATGCTGTTGAAAAGGCGCTTTCACCTTGAGCTGCCAAATGGCGCATAACGTCACGCTCGGTCAGTATGCCATAGTGTCTCATTTTCCTTCCGATACTTCCGGTTTCCTCGGTGAAAACAGATGAGACAGCCTTACCCGTCATCAATTGCATCGTGTCGCTTAGGATCGTGCCCTCGGCAACTACAACGGGTGGCTTCGACATGATTTCCCCAAGGGTCGTGCGGTAGGCAGCGCTGTCGAAGCCTGACAAAATAAGGCGGGTTGCACTTGGTGCTTCAACCGGAAGCTGCCAACCAGCTCGCTCATGAAGATCTATCTCCGATATCAACCGCAGGCAGGCACGCTCTGCTTCAGCAAGCGTTTCAATTCCCTTCTTTTTGAGCGGTTCCTGAAGCGCAAGAAATACTTGGGCCGTGGCCCTTGCATCTCCCAATGCCTGATGACGACCTTCGATTGTTACACCCAGCCAGTTGGCAAGCGCGTCGAGGGAGTGATCTGCAAGACCCGGTGCCACTATTGTAGCCAGCATCTTTACACAAAGTGCTCTTGGCTTTTTCCAGGGCAGTTTCAGCCTTCGAGC
>JBPCWJ010000382.1:0-5088 GCA_051009635.1 Rhizobiaceae bacterium | reverse complement strand
GGTTCGCGTGCCGCGATTGAGAAATGGCAGCGCGCAAGCGGTTTGAAACCGGACACCAGGCCGTCCAAGAAGCTTTTAGCTAGCTTGCGCAAGGCTTAGGTTGTAATATCTCTTCCTTCCGTGGTCGTGAATTGTATTGTTGAGTTGATGCAGGAATTGAGAAAGGGAGCCGACAGGTCGTGAAGCATGTAATTCGCTTGATTTCGATACTGCTTTTGGCTGTCTGGCTGGTTCCAGAGCCGATTACCGGTATCGGGATTTCTGATGCCCATGCTCAAAGAAATTTTCAGCGCGGACCATTTCCCAATCTTCTGGACATGTTGTTTGGGGGCGGGCTCAGAAAGCAGCGCTTGAGACGCGTCAAACGTAAACGTCCCGATACTAGAAGGGTTATTGTGGGCGGAAATGCTGCCGGTGCGGCACGCATAGCCAGTCAACCTGCTCCAAAGGTAATTGTAAAAAAATCAGAAAATGCCCAAACTGTTCTGGTAGTTGGTGATTTTCTGGCAGACGGGCTGAATTGGGGTCTGGAACAGGCGTATTCTGAAAATCCTGATGTAGTTTTTGTCGATAAATCCTCAGGGTTATCAGGAATGGTCCGAGATGATGTCGTGGATTGGCCGGTCAGGACGCCGGAACTTATCGAGGAGTTCGACCCTGTGGCTGTTGTCATTGCCGTTGGCATGAATGACCGGCAGCAAATCAGGATGGATGGCAAGAGCATCGCGAAACTAAGTGATGAGTGGAAGAGTGAATATGTGTCCCGCATCAACCGGTTGGTCAAGGTTGTCCGCGACAAGAATCTGCCGCTTATCTGGTTGGGGTTGCCGCCCGTCGGATCATCGCGGATGACCACGGACTATCTCGTTTTCAATGAGATGTATCGTAGCGCGGTCGATGGAGCCGGTGGTGCATTTGTCGATATCTGGGATGGTTTTACCAATGCTGAGGGAGCATTCATAAGCGCCGGTCCTGACGTTAACGGTCAGATCGTCCGACTTCGCAATTCCGACGGCATTAATATGACCAATGCCGGAAAGCGCAAGCTCGCCTTTTATGCCGAGAAGGCAATAAGACGGCTTACCGGTATTGGCAGCAGCTCGATTGGTGCAGCTCTGCTTGGTTCCCTTAATCAGGATCTGATAACGGCACCGGAATATGATCCGGCCAAGACAGGCAAAACTGCAATTATCTCACTCGATGATCCTGTTTCTGACGGTTCCATAGAACTTGACGGGGCAACAGGCTTCACGAGAGCAGGTGCTGACGAAAGTGCAACGAGCTACGATCTGGTGGCCAAAGGCTTGGCATTTGCCCCGTGGGAAGATCGTATTGATGCACAATGGGGCCTGCCGGAAAACAGCAAGAAGCCTGAAGATGATAAAGCAGATAATGCCAAGGCGGATGCAGATAAATCTGCGGCAACCGCTACCGAGCCGTCTGCAAGCGTATCGCAATAACAGGCAAAGAATGCTCTAGAGCGCTTCTTGTTTAAATGGAATCATTTGAGCGCCGGAATTTTGGTCTCTGACAAGGAGCGTGAAGCGACGTGGTGCCAGCACCGTTAGCTTTGCGTGACGCTGTTCAGAGGCCAAAGGGCCAAGCTCAGGCGATTTGCAAAAAACCATTGCATTCAACATGTTGAATGGTTTCGGCTTGCGTGTCTTTTCCGTGCCAGCTTCGTCAAAATCCTCGCCCGATATTCATATCGAGCTTGCGGTTTTTTTTCGCTGACCCGAAAAATCCAACGCATCAAACTGTTTCCATTTAAACAAGAAGCGCTCTAGCGAGGCAGGGTTGTGGAACCCATCAGGTCGAGATCGATGGAACGGGCAGCCTGTCTGCCTTCCCGGATACACCAGACAACCAGGGACTGGCCACGGCGCATGTCGCCGGCAGCATAGACCTTGTCCGCACTTGTCCTGTAATCCACGACATTGGCATCGACATTGCCACGTGGGTCGAGTTTGGCTCCCAATGACTCGATCATCCCTTCATGCACCGGATTGACGAAGCCCATTGCCAAAAGGACAAGGTCTGCCTTCAGCTTGAATTCCGAGCCGGGCACGGGTTGCATTTTCTCGTCGACGCGCACGCAATTCAGTGCCTTGACCGCACCTCCTTCTCCAGAAAAGCTCTGGGTAAGCACGGAAAATTCACGCTCGGCACCCTCTTGATGGCTGGAGGAAGTGCGTAGCTTTAGCGGCCAGTCGGGCCAGGTCAGTGCCTTGTTTTCCTTTTCCGGCGGCATGGGCATGATTTCAAGTTGCGTCACGGAAAGGCAACCTTGCCTTATCGAGGTTCCGATACAGTCTGACCCCGTGTCTCCGCCACCGATTACCACCACATGTTTGCCTGAAGCCAGAATTGGTCTGTTGTCCACGGGCGGCTCGTCGGATACGCGGCGGTTTTGTTGCGGAAGGAAATCCATCGCAAAATGGATACCCGCAAAGTCTCGTCCCGGAATGGGAATATCACGGGGTTCCTCTGATCCTCCTGCCAGCAAGACCGCATCAAAACTATCGACCAGTTCATCAATCTTGCGATCCACTCCAATGCGCGTATTGCAGGTGAAAACCACGCCTTCAGCGGTCATCTGCTCCACGCGCCGGTCGATCAGGTGCTTCTCCATCTTGAAATCCGGAATCCCGTAGCGCAGCAATCCGCCCGGCTTTGCATGTTTCTCGAACAATTCCACATGGTGGCCGACACGCGCAAGCTGTTGAGCGGCGGCAAGTCCTGCCGGTCCTGATCCGACAATCGCGATCTTCTTGCCTGTCCTGGTCAGTGCCGGTTCAGGTTGAACAATGCCGTTTTCCCACGCCTTGTCGATGATCGCGCATTCGATCGTCTTGATGGTTACCGGCGTATCCTCAATGTTGAGCGTGCAGGAGGCTTCGCAAGGGGCGGGGCAAATTCTTCCGGTGAATTCAGGAAAATTATTGGTTGAATGCAGGTTTCGTGCCGCCTCATCCCACTTGTCCTGATAGACCAGGTCATTCCAGTCGGGGATCTGGTTGTTGACCGGACAGCCATTGTGGCAATAGGGAATGCCGCAATCCATGCAGCGAGCCGCCTGATCGCGCGTGCCTTCATCACCGAGCGGGATGACAAATTCACGATAGTTGCGAACACGATCGGATGCCGACCTGTATTTGCGGTCACGACGGTCAATTTCGAGAAATCCGGTTACCTTACCCATCTAAACTTACTCCGCCGCTTCTGTTGTCTGTGCAAGTTCGATTTCCCGAAGGGCGCGCCGATATTCAACCGGCATTACCTTTACAAACCGGGGAAGATATTCGGCCCAATTATCCAGGATTTCCTTTGCCTTGGTAGATCCGGTCAACTGGTGATGCTTGAAAATCAGCTGGAACAGACGTTCGGCGTCGAAGCCGGACATATTGGCCAATACGTCAATCCGGCCCTTGAATTCCAGATCACCGCCGCCGTGATGCAACTTTTCCAGCAAATCATCTTCCTCGGGAACCGGTTCCAGATCCACCATTGCAAGATTACAACGCTCGGCAAAATCGGCGGTTTCATCGAGAACATAGGCGATCCCACCGGACATACCTGCTGCGAAGTTGCGCCCTGTTTGCCCAATGACAACCACAACACCGCCGGTCATATATTCACATCCGTGGTCACCAACGCCTTCAACAACTGCAATGGCGCCGGAATTTCGAACCGCAAAGCGTTCTCCGGCAACACCACGGAAATAGCATTCGCCCTCAACGGCGCCGTAAAGCACAGTGTTGCCGACGATGATCGATTCTTCAGCGACAATGGATGATTCCTCGGGCGGACGGACGATGATCTTTCCACCTGTCAGGCCCTTGCCGACATAGTCATTGGCATCACCGACGAGATCAAAGGTAACGCCATGGGCTAAAAACGCGCCGAAGGATTGTCCGGCTGTTCCCGTCATGGAGAATGTGATTGTATCCGGTTTCAGGCCCTTGTGGCCGTATTTCTTGGCAATCTTGCCTGAGAGCATGGCCCCGGCAGACCGGTCCGTATTGCATATGACGATATCTTCCTTGACGGTCTGAAGATCATCCAGTGCCGGCTTGGCAAGTTCGATCAGCTTCCTGTCCAGAATGTCGTCAATTGGATGATTCTGCACCTGCGTGTGGTAGATTTCCTCAGGTTCAGCCTCGGGCTTGTAGAAGACCCGTTCAAAATCAAGTCCTCTGGCCTTCCAGTGCTCGATCATTTCTTCCTTTGAAAGGAGATCGGTCTGTCCGATGATTTGATCGAGCTTGGTAAAGCCCATTTCAGCCAGAATCCGGCGAACTTCTTCCGCTACATAGAACATGTAGTTGACCACATGTTCCTTTGTGCCAAGGAAACGCTTACGCAATACCGGGTCCTGTGTGGCAATTCCCACCGGGCAGGTATTCAGATGACATTTGCGCATCATGATGCAACCGGCAGCAATAAGCGGACCGGTGGCAAACCCAAATTCGTCGGCTCCCAACAATGCGCCAATGACAACATCGCGTCCCGTGCGCAGTCCGCCATCGACCTGCAATGCCACGCGGCTGCGCAAGCCGTTCAACACCAGGGTTTGGTGTGTTTCGGAAATGCCCATTTCCCAAGGCGACCCTGCATGTTTGATCGAGGTCATGGGGGAAGCGCCGGTTCCGCCTTCAAAACCGGAAATAGTAATGTGATCTGCGCGTGCCTTGGCAACACCGGCAGCGACCGTTCCGACACCAACTTCGGAAACCAGCTTCACTGACACATCACCATCCGGATTTACGTTCTTGAGATCGAAGATGAGTTGGGCGAGATCCTCAATCGAATAAATGTCGTGGTGCGGCGGCGGGGAGATCAATCCCACGCCGGGCGTCGAGTGGCGAACCTTGGCAATTGTCGCATCCACCTTGTGGCCGGGTAGCTGTCCGCCTTCTCCGGGCTTTGCACCCTGCGCCATCTTGATCTGCATCATGTCGGAATTGACAAGATATTCCGCAGTTACGCCAAACCTTCCGGATGCGACCTGCTTGATGGCGGAGCGTTCCGGATTGGATGATCCGTCAGGCATGGGCTCATAACGATCCGGTTCCTCGCCGCCTTCGC
>JBPCWJ010000381.1:0-4233 GCA_051009635.1 Rhizobiaceae bacterium | reverse complement strand
AATAGGCGGTGGTTCGGCGGATGCTGCAGCCACGCTATTGGGGTTGGCGCGATTTCATGGATTGGATGGAAAAATTGATCTCGCACCAATTGCCCGGAAACTTGGTGCCGATGTTCCCATGTGCCTGAACTCGGGGGTATTGCGTGCAACCGGGACCGGTTCCAACATTCAGGACCTGGAAATCCCGGTAAGTTTTCCTGCAATCCTAGTCAATCCAGGAATAGGTCTTTCCACTCCAGATGTATTTGGAGCGCTGGAAAACAAGGACAATCCGCCAATCGAATTTGGTGATCACCTATTGAATGCGGAAGCCTTATCGGAAATGCGGAATGATCTGGAGGAACCGGCGATCACACTTGTCCCACAGATTGCTGATGTGCTGGATTTGATAAGCAGAAGCACGGATTGCCTGCTCTCCCGGATGAGTGGTTCAGGTACTACCTGTTTCGGGATATTCAACAGCCAAAAGGCAGCGCGGGACGCCTCTGAATTTGTAAGGCTGACACGGCCCGATTGGTGGTGTGTTGAAACCACTCTGGGCTCCTATGACAAGAATGAACGAATCAAACTCGTTCAAGGTGAGGAAGTTATCCATGAACAATACTGAGGGAGAACGCGCCTTCATCCCGATTTCCATTGCAGTGTTGACGGTTTCGGACACCAGAGCAATCGAAGATGATAAATCGGGGCAAATATTGGAAGACCGTATCAGGAATGCGGGGCACCGGCTTGGCGCACGCGAGATTGTGCGTGACGATGTTCCGGCTATCCGCAAACAGGTGAAGGAATGGATTGCGAACAAGAACATTGATGCTGTGATCACTACCGGTGGAACCGGCTTTACCGGCCGTGATGTAACTCCGGAAGCAGTGGAAGCCTTGTTTGAGAAAAGGATGGATGGATTTTCTGCCGTTTTTCACCGCATCAGCCAGGACAAGATCGGGACCTCCACCATCCAGTCACGCGCAACTGCCGGTGTCGCCGGTGCGACCTATATATTCTGCCTGCCCGGCTCTCCGGGCGCCTGCATGGATGCCTGGGATGGCATCTTGGAACAGCAGTTTGATTACCGGCACATGCCCTGTAATTTTGTAGAGATCATGCCTCGTCTGGACGAACATTTACAACGTAACAAAGGCTAGGGTCAGGACTCATTAAATTACGCAAAATGGTAGGAGCAAATTTGTGCGGATACAAGAAGGAGATGCGCAGTAAACCGTCCGGTTTTCAAGCATTTACGACGCAGTATTCCGTCCAAATTGGCCCTATCCGAAGGACGACCGATTTGACGTCGAACTACAGCGTCAAAGCTTTCGACCGGGGTAGAAACCCCGCTCTTCAAGCTTTTCCTTGCATTTCTCGTCATGTCGAGCGCCATTTCGTGTAATGGGTCCTGACCCTAGAACGCCTGCTTCGTGTCATGGAGACGGCTCAATCGCCTTGGTCCTGAGTATAACCGGTTTGCCCCCGATCCCTGGCGGGAAAGCGTTGAAGGCTCTTTCGGTGACCAAATTCCGCCTTGCTATCAGGGCCTTCTGGCGAAGAGAAATAAACGGAACATATGAAGCGATTGCCACTGCCCATTCAACGAACCTTGGCCAGGCACCATATTGTTGGCGGGCAAATACAAATCTCGCTGTCGAAGCTGTGTTGGCCTTGTCATAGGATATTGCTTCCAAAAATTCCGCAACATCGCGCCACCAGCCTTCTTCCAGAATCACGCCTGCATCCAGCAGTAACAACCAGTCTGATGCGCATTTTGCTGCCGTTTCGGGCAGCAATTTCAACACCGGCCCTGTGACATGGTTGCATCCGGCCATATCCGAAATTGATGCGATATCGGCATTGTTATCAGCATCAATTATCCAGCCATCGCGAACAATACCTTCAGGAATGGCTGGAATAACGGAAGACAGGGTGCGGGCGAGCATGGATGGATCGTCATTTGCCGCAATGATTACACTCAACATCTGTTAAACATGTTCCCCCATGCGATCTGCCAGGCAGCTGTCTGCCAAGACCGGGTCAAGACTGTTTGATGCTGTTTCATAGCCTTTCCCGTATGGTTTCCCAAGATCACTGAATACAGGTGGCCGCACTCCAAATCGAGCAGCCTGTGGATATGTCCCATATTACAGGGTATGAGTACATATTAGTTCTTGTTTTGTTCTCTTTTTCTGATAGGAATATATTCAACGAACGATTCGAAGCGAGCATTTGTGCTTTCAGGAAGAACAAAATGTCCCAAGCAAGAACAGGCAGGCAGGAAATTGGATTTGGCTCCGGGCCAATTCCATCCGACACGGATAATCGGGCGGCGCATAGCCACGGGGTTTATCTACGCGACAATAATACTGCCAAGGCAAATGAGGCTTATGCTGAAAACCTGGCACCTGCGAGGATGCGGGGCCGTGGCGCGGGAATCAATCCATCCGGCCGTTATGAGAGGATCAGCAGACATATATTCGATGATGGCTGGCAGACGATTGACGAGCTTCCGGCATTCAATCGGGAAGTACAAACGGAAAGCCCACGCAAGATCATAACCAGAAATTCGTCTCCCGACATTTCCTTTGACCGTTCAATAAACCCTTATCGCGGCTGTGAGCATGGATGCGTCTACTGCTATGCAAGGCCAAGCCACGCTTTTATGGGCCTTTCTGCCGGTATCGATTTTGAGGCCAAGCTGTTTGCCAAGCCTGGCGCGGCGCGTTTACTGGCGCGTGAATTATCAAAGCCCGGTTACGTTCCAAAGACCATTGCGATGGGTACCAATACCGATCCCTATCAGCCTATTGAAAAGGAATGGCGGGTTACGCGCGAAATCCTGGAAGTTTTGGAAGCAGCCAATCATCCGGTGGGAATAGTAACCAAATCTGCATTGGTAATTCGCGACATCGACATATTGTCCCGGATGGCATCAAAAGGGCTTGCCAAGGTGGCGCTTTCGCTGACCACGCTTGACCGGAAATTGAGCCGGGCAATGGAACCGCGTGCAGCAACCCCAGGATTGCGATTGAAGGCTATAAGCGAGCTTGCAGATGCAGGTATTCCGGTATCCGTAATGGTCGCCCCGGTCATTCCAGCGCTTACTGATCACGAGATTGAGCGCATTCTGGATTCATCAGCAGCTTCAGGAGCCAGTGAAGCAGGATATATCTTGCTGCGCTTGCCCCAGGAGGTCGCTCCGCTGTTTCGTGACTGGCTGCTTCGCAACCAGCCGGATCGCTACCGCCATGTGATGAATGTGCTTAAAACCATGCGCGGCGGCAAGGATTATGATTCGCAATGGGGACGTAGAATTCGTGGCAGTGGTCCTTATGCCTGGCAAATTGGCAGGCGTTTCGAAATCGCCGCCAAGCGTCTGGGACTTAACATGTCGCGAATGCGGCTGGATACCAGCCAGTTCCGGGCACCTGACGGTGAACAGGAGCAATTGACACTTATCTGAATGGCTTGAGTTTTTGTATTTGAATACCTGCCGGGAATTTCGCCGCTTTTTTGTTCCCGTCAGGTCTTGAAGAGAATCGGTGTCTGGGCGATTTTCGCCGCATGTCCCCTTCGTCCGACACCGATTCTCCATTTTTTCCGCGCCAGAAGGCAAAGCAGGCGATGCCCGACTATTCCCGCGAACAAATCCTTGCTGAAAAGGGGGCACAATGGACCGCAGGAATTGACGAGGCGGGGCGTGGGCCGCTGGCCGGACCGGTGGTTGCAGCTGCAGTCATTCTGGACCTTGGCAACATTCCTGATGGATTGAATGATTCGAAAAAACTTGGCGGAGAACGGCGCAAGATTTTATTCGACGAGATTCTCCAATCTTCGCAAGTCGCCTGGTGTGCCGCCGGTCCAACCGAAATCGACCGGATCAATATCCTTCAGGCCACTTTATTGGCCATGACCAGGGCTGCCTATTTCCTGCCTGTCACACCCGATGCCATCCTCATTGATGGCAGGGACGTACCTGCGGGCTTGCGAAGGACGGGGAATGCAGTAATTGGCGGAGATGCCATCAGTCAGTCTATAGCCGCAGCATCCATCGTCGCGAAAGTTGTGCGGGACAGGATCATGACCCGGGCGGAATTGGTATTTCCTGGTTATGGGTTTGCAAGGAATATGGGTTACGGAACAAAGGCCCATCGTGACGCGATCAACAATATGGGGCCATGTGCAATACATAGGATGAGCTTTTCACCCATGTCGAGCATGACGGACCTGCTGGCAGGCATATAG
>JBPCWJ010000380.1:0-3445 GCA_051009635.1 Rhizobiaceae bacterium | reverse complement strand
CATCTTGTCCCAGCTGACATCGGGAAACTCTGACGAAATCTGTCCGGCAATCTCGTCCCACATGACCATTGCGTGGCGCTGCGCATTGGATTTGGTGACAACGGTCAGCAGTTTTCGCGGTCTTGTTTGCGCAAGCTTAAAGGCAAAGCGCATAATTCGTTCGACACCGGGACGGGTTAACAGCGAAACATCGGTTGCGGTCTCAAGCGGTAATCCGGTGTGAACACGTCCGCCAACACCTGCATATTCACCTTCAGAATTTTCCCGGACGATAATCCAATCCAGATCCCCATCACCAACGCCGCGCAATGGTGAAATAATTCCGGGAAGCAGCCGGGCCGGCCTCACATTGGCGTATTGGTCAAACCGCTGGCAGATAGCAAGCCTGAGACCCCACAGGGTGATATGATCGGGGATTTCCGGATGTCCGGCTGAACCGAACAGGATGGCGTCATGATCCCTTATCTGCTCCCTGCCATCTTCCGGCATCATGCGACCATGTTGTTTGAAATATTCCCCACCCCAGTCAAATAGGTCAAAGCGAAACACAAAACTGTCTTCGCGCTCAGCTAGCGCATTCATGACCTCAACACCGGCCATGATGACCTCTTTTCCAATCCCGTCTCCAGGAATGGCGGCGATTTTGTATTCTTTCAAAGCAAGCCCTCGAAAATCAAACCCGGTATATTGTTCCACCCGTTACCGTTTACTTCGGTAATTCGGTTCATGTCTACCGGGGTAATGGCCGGATCTATAACGAATAAATCCAACTGCTATCCTCATTGTAAATTTTTGATGATTGATCTAACCTTATTTTTTACATGGTCGGATAACTATTTCGACAATCGCTTGCATAATCTTACTGCTCCCTTCGATCTACAATTGGAAACCGTGGAATGACGTTTATCGACAATATTCTGCAACAGGCTCCACTCGTCGCGCTGTTCGTCACAATCGCGCTTGGCTATGTTTTCGGCAAGCTGAAGGTCGGAACCTTTGTTCTGGGTGGTATTGCCGGAACCCTGCTGGTAGGCGTCGCCATTGGTCAGTTCAATGTAACGATCGACGATGGCATCAAGGGTATATTCTTTGCGTTGTTCATCTATGCAGTTGGTTTCCAGGGTGGACCGCAATTTGTCCGGGCGCTGAACCTACGTTCGCTTAATGAATTGCTCTCGGCTTTCGTCATGTGCGTTTCCGGATTGTTTTGCGTATTGGCGGCAGCGTGGATTTTCGGACTGGACCGGGGGACGGCGGCAGGTCTGGCAGCTGGCGGACTTACACAATCGGCAATCATTGGCACCGCGGGGGATGCCATCGCCAAGCTGAATGTTTCGCCTGAACTGATACAGACAATGCAGGCCAATGTCGCAGTCGGCTATGCGGTTTGCTACATTTTCGGTTCGCTCGGACCGATCATCATGGTCACATGGTTTTTCCCCACCGTTATGCGTTGGGACATACGGGAAGAAGCCAAGAAGCTCGCCGAGGAAATGTCGGCCGGTCAGGCCAATCTTGAACCTGGCCAGTTTGATGCCGCGTCTTCTCTCGATACAAGATTTTTCAAGGTAGCCGCAGACAGCAAGGCGGCAGGTGCAACTGTAGGGAATTTTGATGCCAGCCTGCAGGATGTGTCGATCGAGGCAATCGTCCGCGAAGGCAATACGCTTGAACTGAACGATGACGACAAGATAGCAGCCGGTGATCTGGTTGCGGTAACCGGGCTCGTCAAAAGTCTGGATAAAGCTGCTGCAACCATCGGTGAAGAAGTACCACGGCCATCCGATCTACATCTGATCGAGGAGAAACGCCAAGTCATCTTGACCAATCCGAAACTGGCGGAGAAGGAACTGCATGAGCTTCATGACCAGTTCAATGAGAGCCAGCGGCGCGGGGTGTTCCTGACCGGTGTCAGCCGTTCCGGCCATGAATTGCCGGTTCTACCCAATCTCAAGCTGCATAAAGGTGACTTGTTGCAGATTACCGGGCGGCCACGGGACCTGAACCGGGTTCAGCCATTTGTCGGATACAAGATTTCAGCCGCTGCAGTAACGGATTTCGTTTTCTTCGGAATTGGCATGGCGATTGGACTTTTGATCGGCCTGATCGAATTCAGAATAGGCGGTGTCCCGGTTTCGGTAGGAAGTGGCGGAGGGTGCCTGCTTTCCGGCCTTCTGTTTGGCTGGCTAAGAAGCACCTATCCGCGTTTTGCGGCACTGCCGGAGGGAGCATCCAACTTTCTTCGTGACTTCGGGCTGGCCGTATTTGTCGGTCTTGTCGGCATATCTGCAGGGCCTCATGTGGTCTCGAGCATTCAACAATACGGCCTGCTGCTTTTCTTCCTGGGCGTCGGTGTCACGATCATACCGCAGATTTTTACACTCTATTTTTCCTATTACATCCTGCGCATCAAAAACCCGATCGAAGCGCTTGCCTGCGTGGTTGGCGGCAGGAGTGCCAATCCTGGTTTTGCAGCGCTTCTCAACAAGGCGGGCAATGCAACACCGGTTGTTGCCTTCACGGTAACCTATGCGGTTGCCAATGTCCTGCTCACCTTATGGGGCCCAATCATCATTGGCATCATATCGAAAAACCCCTCACCGTGACCATTGGATAAGGAACCTTCAATGAGTACCGAAGAAACAAAAGATCTGGACAGTCTCAGCCCGTTCGAACTCAAGGACAAGCTCATAGAGATCGCGTCCAATGACTCCCAGCGAATGATGCTGAATGCCGGGCGGGGTAACCCCAATTTTCTGGCAACGCTGCCGCGCAAGGCATTTCTGCGCATTGGAGAGTTTGCGGTTCAGGAAGCTGAACGCTCCTATTCCTATCTGGAGAGCGGATTTGGCGGGATGCCGGAGAAGGAAGGAATTCTTCAGCGTTTTGAGACCTATGGACACCGGCACGAAGATACAGATGGCATCCGCTTCCTTAATGCCGCGATATCCTATGCCAAGGATCAGCTTGGTCTGGATCGGGAAGGATTTCTATATGAGCTGGTGCATGCCTTTCTCGGTTGCAGCTATCCCACACCACCGAGGGTGCTCAATGCGATTGAGCTCGTAACAGCCGAATATCTGAAGCAGGAAATGTATGGATCACAGCCGCACCAGGGCCCGTTTTCAATCTTTGCCACCGAAGGCGGAACGGCAGCCATGACCTATATCTTCCAGACATTGAAGCTCAATGGTCTGATAAACGAAGGTGACAAGGTTGCACTTGGAACGCCAATATTCTCGCCCTATCTCGAGATCCCGCCATTGCCCGAATATGGGCTCGAAGTCGTTGATGTCAGAATGGATGAGGATGATGGCTGGCAGTTCAGCGACCGCGAACTCAAGAAACTTGAAGATCCGGCGATCAAGATCCTTTGTGTCGTCAATCCGTCCAATCCGCCCTCGACAAAGTTAAAGGACAACGTTCTGCACAAGCTGTCTGAACT
>JBPCWJ010000379.1:0-12501 GCA_051009635.1 Rhizobiaceae bacterium | reverse complement strand
CCCGCTTCATTTCAGCCTTGGTCTCGTCGGTGATGATACGGGGACCGGAAACATATTCACCCCATTCCGCCGTGTTGGAGATCGAGTAGTTCATATTGGCAATGCCGCCTTCGTAGATCAGGTCGACAATCAGCTTTACCTCATGCAGACATTCGAAATAGGCCATCTCCGGCGCATATCCGGCTTCCACCAGTGTTTCGAAACCGGCGCGGATCAATTCGACCAAGCCGCCGCAGAGAACAACCTGTTCGCCAAACAGATCGGTTTCGCATTCTTCCTGGAACGTGGTCTCGATGATACCGGAACGTCCACCGCCGACACCACAGGCATAGGACAGTCCGAGTTCAAGCGCGTTGCCCGAAGCATCGTGATGAACCGCTACCAGACATGGCACGCCACCTCCCTTTTCATATTCACCGCGAACCGTATGGCCGGGACCCTTGGGCGCGATCATCAGCACGTCCACGGTGGACTTTGGCTCAATCAGGCCAAAATGCACGTTCAACCCATGCGCAAAGGCAATCGCCGCACCATCCTGGATGTTGGGAGCGATCTCATTCTTGTAGATTCCGGCCTGCAATTCATCCGGTGTCGCCATCATCATCAAATCGGCCCATTCAGCTGCATCGGCTACACTCATCACCTGCAGACCATCGGATTCCACCTTCTTGGCAGTCGGAGAATCCGTCCGCAATGCAACACGAATATTCTCGGCACCTGAGTCCTTTAGGTTGAGCGCATGCGCCCTGCCCTGACTTCCATAGCCGACGATGACAACTTTTTTGCCCTTGATCAGATTTAGATCGGCATCACGATCGTAATAAACACGCATTAACTGCTTCCCTTTTGATGGATATTGCCCCGCCTGGGGCAGCGGACGGATTTCGCGCTTATCTAGCCGGATTGCCCGTTTGTGGCAATGGCCTTGGTATAAATTGCCTGCAATGGGGACTCAGCGCTATCTCTGCTCCAAAGCTTCCAGATATCGCTTTACTGCCCCACTCATACCGTGGACCAGCGCTTCTGATGTCAACGCATGACCGATGGAGACTTCCTTGATACCCGGCACTGCCTCGATAAGCGGAGGTATATTCTCGACTGTCAGATCGTGGCCAGCATTCATTTCCAAACCGTGCTCAACACAATATCCGGCAGTTTTCTCGAGTTTTTTCAGCTCCTTGGCAGCGTTTTCTGAATCATCATGAAAAGCACCATAGGGGCCGGTATACAGTTCAACACGCTGGGCACCCGTTGCCGCAGCCGCGACTATCTGCTCCTCGCTGGCATCAGGATCGCAAAACAACGACACTCGAATTCCCTTTTCCCGCAATTGCGCAACATGACTGGTAAGTAGATCGGCGTTGGCGATAAAATCCCAACCGTGATCGGAAGTCGATTGCCCCGGATCATCTGGAACAAGCGTTACCTGATCCGGCTCATTGGCAATACAAAGGGCTATGAATTCCGTCGATGGATAGCCTTCAACATTAAACTCCCGGTCAGGATAGGCATCATCGATCAAAGCCCGAAGTGCAGGAACATCCGCCCTTCGGATATGCCGTTCATCAGGACGAGGATGTACCGTCAGGCCTGCTGCACCCGCTTCCAGGGCCAATGCACCAAGCCCGGTAACGCTAGGCCAGGGCAAGTTGCGCCGATTGCGCAAAAGTGCGACCGCATTGAGATTAACCGACAGTTTGGCAGACATGATAATTACCAGTTAACGAATTTGAAACATGCCGATATACAATCAGCATCAATCTTTGCATTTACGCTCCGTTTAGCATGATTGCAAACCATCTTCGTTTACATGATTGTAGATAAAATTTTAATTGTCACCTTATGCTGATCGAAGCACTTGGGAGATATCCCGGTACAGTCCCAACAGTCGTGGCCTGTACCTAATGAGTTTATTGCAAAATATGCCTCTCAACGCTTCACTAATGGCGGCCATATCAATGGCCGTTTTGATATTGGTGATCATTCGGATTCTTGCAAAAAATTCTCCTTCTGCAAAGATACCGCACCGTGACCTGTCACCCCAATCACCTGACCGTACATTCCAGACAATAGAAAATCTTTGTGAAGGATTTTACCGGGCAAACCTCGATGGCAAACTTTTTTATTCAAACAGTGCCTTTGCAAGGATGAATGGTTTTCAATCAGGAAAACACTTCGTTACTGAACTGGGCTCAGACAAACGCGGCAGCTACGTGAACCCGGAAAGACGCCAGGAATTTTGGCAGCTGTTGAATGCCAATGGCCGGGTAACAGAATTCGTGTCCCAGATCTACCGCCAGAATTCAGAAGAAAAAATTTGGGTCTCGGAAAATGCCTGGATAGTCAGGGATTCCTGCGGAAAGCCAATTCACTATGAAGGTTCAGTTCGTGAAATAACCGAACAAATGGAACGGGAGGCATTCGAAAAAAGACTAGAGAAACTGGCAAACAATTTGCCTGGAGGGCTATTCCAGCTTCTGCGTTATGAAGATGGCAGTTTTTCGGTTCCCTATGCCAGCGCTGGTTTCTGCAGCCTACTGGGGTTCGACAGCATAAACGGACTGGGCGACCCATCAGCCTACCTTGACCGGATACATAAGGAAGACCTTATTGGCTACCTTCAAGGAATGCGCCAATCAGGCGTCACGCTGGAACAGTGGTCGAGCGAATTTCGATTTCACCACGAGAATGGCGACACCCGTTGGTTGATGGTCACCGCGACACCGGAAAAGACCGACGACGGAAAGATTATCTGGCACGGCCATATGAGCGACATCTCCGGGCGTAAGCTGGCCGAGGAAAAAGTCACTCAACTCGCTTATTTTGATGGGCTGACGGGCCTTCCCAATCGGGGCGCAATAATCGAAAGGCTGGAGCAGGAAATTCTCGCCAACTCCCGCAAGCACCAGCATGCTGCACTTCTGTTCGTCGATCTGGACAACTTCAAAACGCTTAATGATACCCATGGCCACGAGATGGGGGATTTACTATTGCAGCAGGTTGCTGAAAGACTTCAGAATTGTTGCAGGTCCACAGACGCAGTCGGCCGGTTTGGCGGCGACGAATTTGTAATTTTGGTAAGCGACCTTGATGGCGACCACGACAAAGCCCTGTCCAGCACGAAGGCTGCTGCACAAAAAATACTCTTGGAATTTGCCAAGGGTTTTGATCTTGAAAAACTCCATCACATAACCTCACCAAGCATAGGCGCGGTATTGTTTGGCAGCGACCGCCCGCAGGCATCGGAAATCATCAAAAGCGCCGACATTGCAATGTACGAGGCCAAAAAGAATGGCCGAAATTGCTATGTCCTTTTTGATCCGGCAAATCTCAAGAATGTTTCCCGGCAATATGCAATGCAGGAACAGCTAAGAAGCGCCATCGAAAATGAGGAACTGTTTTTCGAATTCCAGCCACAAGTCGATGAAAATGAAAATATCTGCGGATGTGAGGCTCTTGTACGCTGGAACCATCCCGAAAAAGGGCGGCTGCTTCCTGATGAGTTTGTTCCAATGGCAGAAAATAGCGGTCAAATCGGCGCCATCAACAAATGGGCCATTTCAACTGCAATTACCACGCTTCAGAGATGGAGCGCCAATGAATTCACACGGAACCTCACCTTGTCTGCGAATATTCCAGGTCATGAAATGTGCTCAACAGAATTCGTTTCATCCGTAATCCACCAGTTAAAATCCGGTGATGTCGATGGTTCACATTTAACTTTGGAACTAACCGAACAGGGAATGTCACGCAATACAGACGAGATAACCCGTCATATGAACGAATTGAAGAAAATTGGTATCAGATTTTCGCTGGATGATTTCGGTACCGGAAACTCTTCGCTGTCCCAACTGAATAATTTCCCGTTCGACGAAGTAAAGATCGACGGCCTATTCGTCTCCGACCTTGAAAACCGCGACGCCAGCCGAAGCCTGATTGAGGCAATTCTTGGCATGGCGCAGGCATTAAACCTCGATACTGTCGCGGAGCACGTTGGCAATCACAGTCAGGCGACATTCCTGAAAACGCGCGGATGCCAGAAATTTCAGGGATATCACTATTATGCACCTATGGGCGAGTTGGCATTACTCGATGTGATAACCAAACAGAACAGCCAAAGACACCTAGCTGCAGCCGTGGGCGAATAAAAATCATAAGTTTTTTCTGACATTGCCCAAAGTTACCGCACAATTGTCAGCCGCTCGGATGCCCTCGTAATGGCCGTATATAACCAGCGGGTTCGATGTTCACGAAAAGCGAAGCTTTCATCGAACAGCACAATCTCTTCCCATTGTGAACCTTGTGCCTTGTGCACGGTCAGAGCATATCCATAGTCGAAATCATCATGGCGCCGTTTGGTCTGCCATGGGATTTCCATCTCCGGTTCTTCAAAAACCATTTTCAGCAGTTTGACCTTCGCATTGGTACGCTCAATGCCATCATCTTCAGAACGAACAAGCAGGCTGATTGCGGGCTTGGTGGTGCGCGGTGCGCTCACCACCTGCCAAAGCGAACCATTAAGGAGGCCCTTGGCAGTATCATTTCTAAGGCATACCAGCTTGTCACCGGCAGCAGGTAATAATCCATCAAAACCCTTTAGCTCCCGCAGGCGGGAATTATATCTTCGCCGGGTGCGATTTGTACCGACAAGGATCTGGTTTGCATCCAGGACCAGATCGCTATCGACCTCGTTCTTTGAGATGACCTTGGCTGTCTCGCCATAATCGCCATACATAATCTCACGGCCTTCACGAACCATCTGCGCGATATCGACAATCGGATTATCTCTTGCTTGCCGATGCACTTCCTCAAGCAGGATGTCCGGTTCATGTTCGGTAAAAAACCCTCCACCCGATATTGGCGGCAACTGGCCGGGATCACCAAGCACAAGCACCGGCGTTCCAAAGGACAAGAGATCCCTCCCCAGCGCTTCATCAACCATGGAGCACTCGTCAATGATGATGAGCTTCGCCTTGGCCACAGGGCTTTGCCGGTTGAGGGAAAATGTCGGCGCAATCGAGGTCTTGCCTGTTTCCTCATCTTCCACCGTCTCCTCGCCGCGTGGGCGATAGATCAATGAATGAATGGTCGAAGCGCCGGTCGCACCTCTCGAACGTAATACCTGGGCCGCCTTGCCCGTAAAAGCCGCAAACAACACATCGCCATCAACCCCCTCGGCTATATGGCGGGCAAGGGTCGTCTTTCCGCTGCCAGCATAGCCAAACAGCCGGAAAATCTGCCGATCACCAGCCTTGAGCCAGCGACCCACCTCGACCAAAGCGCGATCCTGTTCGGGAGAAAAATCCATGGACGCTTAGTGGCACGATTCTTTTCCAGCGGGAAAGGCCGCAATTCGAGAAAGACGAAATTGGATGGCATCGGATAGTTTATTTGAGCATCGGCCATAATGAGGCAACAAGCAAAATTGCCATCGTGTAGTTGAACAAGCGAAGTGTCTTGGGATCAGAAAGCCATTTGCGCAATCCGGTGCCCATGGCGCACCATACCGACACACAAGGCAGGTTTATGATTACGAAGACAAATGCCACGAGCAGCACGCTGAACCAATAGCGATCTTCAAGCGTGTATATCGCCATCGCTGAAACAGCCATGACCCAGGCTTTCGGATTTACCCACTGAAAAGCCGCAGCCTGAATAAAGGTCATCGGTTTTCCACTTGCCTCCCGTGCTTCGATCGGGCCCGAATTCGCAATCTTCCATGCAAGAAATATCAGATAGGCAGCACCAGCGAATTTCACCATTGTAAATGCCGTAGGAGCAGAAATCAGCAGCTGGCCCAACCCCGCCCCCACACATAGCAACAGGATCCCAAAACCAATCGCAATGCCCAGCATATGCGGAATGGTCGGCCGAAATCCATAATTTACACCCGAGGCCAGCAACATGAGATTGTTAGGGCCGGGAGTAATTGAGGAAACAAAGGAATAGACACAAAGCGCCATAAATAATTCGACAGGCAAGGGACCTCCAAATTAGGTCAGTATATATGACCTAATTCACCCTATCCGCTATAATTCGATCCTGCAACCCACTAATTCGCTGCATTGTTCGGTGGGTCTCTGTCCGGATTAAGGTGATATCCAGGTCCGATCGTCAGCGGCTCTTCAGGCACAATTGTGCCGTCCACGCTGCTTTTGAAATGTTTGATCTGGCGTTCAATCAGGTTCTTCCCGGAATAATCATACAGGCTAATCACAACCTCATATGGCACGTCTGCCTTCACCCCTTTAACCGCAGGTGAACGCAGGGAGTAGTTTTTTGTCCGCGCGTTCAATCTGACTTGTTCGACAAGCGGTTCACCGCCAGCCGGGTTTTCGAACTGCGCTTCAATTATCGAACTTACTCGAACAGGTTTTTGGACCGTAACGGAGAATCCATAGAATATTTCGGAGATACGGTAATTGACCACAAAACCACCACCGGTAATCACCAGAAAGGGTTTCTCTGCTGGGTCTTCCCCGGTGATCCAGCCATAAGCGGTCAGGGCTGCGGCCAGCACCAACAAAGCGACGACTACACGAAAAAACGTAAAGCTGGCGGCGATATGCTTGAACATTGGATTCCATATCATAAATCTTGGACCTTGAACCATGGCAGCGATGCGCCCAAGACAAAGATAAACTTGATCATAGCCGCCTTGAGCGGTTTGGAGAACATAAATGAAGGAATTGTCAGGCAAGACAGCTCTTCTGACAGGAGCAAGCCGCGGAATTGGCGAGGCAGCAGCACGCTATCTCGCCCAACTTGGTGTCAATGTGGTTTTAACGGCACGCTCCGGCAGCGCCATCAAAGCAATCGCTGATGAAATCAGGAATGAAGGCGGAAATTCCATTGCGCTGGAATGTGACGTTTCACGCTATGATGACGTAAAGGCAGCGGTGGACAGATGCGTGGCGGAGTTTGGATCGCTCGATATCCTGGTGAACAATGCAGGGGTTGTCGAACCAATTTCCCGGATTACCGACTCTGATCCCCAAGCCTGGGGCAAGGTAATCGATATCAATCTGAAAGGTGTCTATTACGGCATCAGGGCAGCAGCACGGGTGATGACCGAACAAGGCTCCGGCGTAATCATCAATATCAGTTCAGGTGCAGCGACAGGCGCACTTGAAGGCTGGAGCCAATATTGCTCCAGCAAGGCTGGTGCCTTGTCATTGACAAAATGTGCCCAGCTTGAACTGTCGCCAGATGGTATTCGGGTGGTCGGATTAAGTCCGGGAACCGTAGCAACCCAGATGCAGATCGACATCAAGGCATCCGGCATTAATCCGGTAAGCCAGCTGGACCCGTCCGTCCACATATCTCCATTGTGGGTCGCAAAGGCCATCGCCTATCTGGCGACAGACGATGCACGCGAATTTGATGGAGCAGATTTCAGCCTGCGCCTGGAGGAAAATCGTGCAAAAGCTGGTGTTGGCTGATACGGCTACCGATATGTGGTCATTCTAGCAGGCGATTCGAACCTCGGGACTATATTTCCGGATAACAAATCTAGTGCCGCCACCATTTTTTGCGTCATACATCACGTTGTCGGCTTGCATCCATAAATCCTCAACATTGGTGGAAGGATCATCTCCATAAACAACGCCTACGCTCGCACCCACTGAAACTGATTTTCCGGATATCCGGATCGGTTTTTCGATTGAATTCACGATCCGTTTGGCCATAACAGACAACAGGTTCGGATTATCAAGGTCAGTCTGGAGAATGGCAAATTCATCTCCACCAAGCCTGGAAACAATGTCCTCTTCCCTGAAGCAATGTAGCAACCGTTCCGAAGTCACCTGAAGAACCTTGTCGCCCGCCGCATGTCCGAGACTGTCATTGATCTCCTTGAATTTGTCCAGATCGAGAAACAAAAGCGCCAGAAATGAACCCCTTTCCAGTCCCTGCACTGCGGTTTCCACGCAGTCTTCTATTCGCCGCCGATTGCAAAGATCGGTGAGCTGATCATGATATGCCATATGTTCGATCTCTCTCTTGAGATCATAGATTTCCGTGATGTCAGTATGTGTTGTCAGCCAGCCGCCGCCTACAATCGGCTTGTGCCTTACCGATAATACGCGGCCATCAAGCATATGGTGAACTTCATTTTTCTCAACGGCTTCACTGACGGCCTTTTGCCTGTTTGCTATATAGGCTTCTGCGTCCATATCCGGCATGCAATTGACGGCTATTCGTTCTCTTAGAACCTCGACCAGGGTCATGCCGGGTTTCATTACAGATTTGGGTATATTGTAGATTTCAGCGTAACGCTCATTACAGGCAATGAGTCTCTGCTGGCCTTCAAACAAACAAACACCATCTTGAAGATGTTGCAGTAAACTCGTTAGGGCGCAGTTCGCACGCTTCTTTCCAAGCGGGGCAAATTCCACCTCAACAACCTTTTTACAAGCCATTACCAATCACTTTCCAAGTGAAGTAACCGCTCTGTCAAATTCATAGAATGAAAAAAGAAATAAAAAATAAATTTTTATAATTAATGTATTTTAATACATTAGATTTCTATCATATAGAAACATAACAAGTGTAAATTTTTTTATATTAACAAATATATTTATGAATTCATGTCAATTCTATACTGCTTGACTAACCAGCCTACATGCCTTTAGCGCCGCGCCCCACGGCTGCTACGCCGGTACGACATACCTCCACAAGCCCAAGTGGCTCCATGATTGCGATAAACTGCTCAATCTTGGATATCCGGCCCGTAATCTCGAAAGTAAAATGCTCGGTGGAGGCATCGATAACCTGGGCACGGAACGCGTCCGCCAGACGCATCGCCTCTACCCGATCATTGGCTTTCCCGGCAACTTTCACGAGAGCGAGTTCGCGCTCGAGCGGCTTGTCATATCCCCGCTCCTCGGAAAGGAGCGTGAGGTCCACAACCCGGTGCACCGGCACGGTCCGTTCCAGCTGCTTCTTGATCTGTTCAATAACATGCTCGGTTCCGGAAGATACAATGGTAATCCGGGACCGATGCTTTTCATGGCTGGTTTCGGAGACAGTGAGGCTTTCGATATTATAACCTCGGCCGGAGAACAGCCCGATTACGCGGGCCAACACCCCCGGCTGGTTATCCACCAGCACAGATAGCAAATGGGTCCTGGGACGTTCGGTTTCCTTGACAATGAAATAGGCCGAACCGGTAGGAGATTTATGTGCGTTCATTTTCTTGATTCCTTGTACAACCGGCTCAAACCAGCTGCTTGCCCTTTTCGTCAATTGCGTTAGCGACAGCCTCATCGGAAGCATCATCCGGCAGCAACATTTCATTATGTGCCTTCCCTGAGGGGATCATCGGGAAGCAGTTCGCAAGATTGGCAACACGGCAATCGAATATTACCGGCTTGTCTACTTCGATCATCTCCATGATTGCGTCATCCAGTTCAGCGGGTTTTTCCGCCCTGATGCCCACTGCGCCATAGGCTTCTGCCAGCTTGACAAAATCAGGCAATGCCTCGGTGTAGGAGTGCGACAATCGGTTTCCGTGCAGCAATTGCTGCCATTGACGGACCATGCCCATATATTGATTGTTCATGATGAATATCTTTATCGGCGCTTCAAACTGCGCTGCTGAAGACATTTCCTGCATGTTCATCAATACAGACGCGTCACCAGCAATATCGATCACGAGCGCATCAGGATGGGCGATCTGCACACCCAATGCTGCCGGAAGGCCGTATCCCATGGTACCCAATCCACCCGAAGTCATCCATCGGTTCGGCTCGTCAAACTGATAGAACTGTGCCGCCCACATCTGATGCTGGCCAACTTCTGTTGTGATATAGGCATTCCTGTCCTTGGTAAGTTCGTACAATCGTTCGATTGCATATTGCGGCATGATTACATTTTTGGAATCGCGATAGGCAAGGCAATCCCGCTCACGCCATTTGTCAATTTGCTTCCACCAGGCCTCGATTTCCTTCTTGTCAGGCTTCGATGCATGGGCTCGCCACAAGCGGACCATATCTTCAAGAACGTGCGCGACATCACCGATTATCGGAACATCGACACGAACATTCTTGTTGATGGAAGACGGATCGATATCGATATGTATTTTCTTTGAATTGGGCGAAAACCCATCGATCCGCCCGGTAATGCGATCATCAAACCGTGCACCGATACAAACCATCACATCGCAATCATGCATGGCCCAATTTGCTTCATAGGTTCCATGCATTCCCAGCATGCCCAGCCAATTGTCACCTGAGGCAGGATAGGCACCCAGACCCATCAAGGTTGATGTAATCGGGAAATTGGTAATGCTGACGAGCTCGCGCAGCAAATGGCTGGCTTCCCTGCCTGAATTGATAACCCCGCCACCGCTATAGATAACCGGCTTGCGGGCATTAGCCATCAATTCAACCGCTTCCTGAATCTGGCTCAATTCCCCGCTGACCCGTGGAACATAGCTTGTATGCTTGAACTGGCTCTTGGGGATATATGTACCCATCGCAAACTGCACATCCTTGGGAATATCGACCAAAACAGGTCCAGGCCGCCCATTTGTTGCAACATAAAATGCCTCATGCATAACCAGGGAGAGTTCTTCAACGCTGCGAACCAGCCAGTTATGCTTGGTGCAAGGCCGTGTAATGCCAACCGTATCGGCCTCCTGGAACGCATCAGAACCGATCAGCGGGGTCGGGACCTGACCAGTCAGGCAAACAAGCGGTATGGAATCCATTAAAGCGTCCTGCAAAGCGGTAACCATATTCGTCGCTCCGGGTCCGGAAGTAACCAGAACTACGCCCGGTTTTCCCGTTGATCTCGCATAGCCCTCTGCAGCATGACCTGCGCCTTGCTCATGGCGCACAAGAATATGGCTGACTTCTTCCTGCTGGAAAATTTCATCATAGATGGGGAGCACCGCGCCGCCTGGATATCCAAAGACGGTGTCAACACCATTTTCTGCCAAGGCGCGGATAACCATCTCTGCTCCGCTCATTTCCTGTTTCTCAGTCATCTTCCTGTTCCTGCCTGCCAGCACGCTGCTGGACTGTTTTCAGGGTTCATAGCCTGAACCCAAGTTTTGACCAATAAAAAAGGCCCCTTTCGGAGCCTTGTTCTGCGCACACGCTGCATAATGCGGCGGACCTATCGTCCCGCCACGCGTGTACGCCTACCTACCACAAGAATTTTCTTCGTCATTTTTCCTGTCCTGTAACGGGGCGACATTAGCCGGGGTCATTCAAGACGTCAACTGTCTATCGAAAACTTGAAATAAGGTCAGAAACCTGGACTATCGGTTTAAGCGGCAACCCGGTTACGCCCGCTTCGCTTGGCTTCATAAAGTTTGCGATCTGCAGCCGTGAACAGTTCTTCGCCATGTTGTTCCCCATTGGCATTGGTTGCCACGCCTATGGAAACTGTCGGCCTCAAGATCACATTTCCGACATCTACCCTCAAGGTCTGGATTGCCTCGCGGTATCTTTCAGCAACCTTCAGCAATTGCTCTTCCGTTACATAAGGCGTCAGAACAGCGAACTCCTCACCTCCAATTCTGGCAATCACATCATGTTCACGTGTAATGGCCTTTAGACGAAGGGCAATCTCCTTGAGCAGCAGATCACCGGCATCATGTCCATAAGTGTCATTGACTGATTTGAAGTGATCAAGATCAAGGATCAATAACCCAAACTGACTTCCTATCGCATTAAACTCGGCAAGGTAACTTTCAAGCGCCTGTTCAAAATAACGCCGGTTGTGCAGGCTGGTTAGCGGATCAGTTGAAGCCTGCTTCTCGAATGAATCTGCTCGATCACTGATATCAGCCTGTTCCTTCCGGTACTGTTTGAACATCGGCATAATCAGGCCGAGGTAAACCATCAGCGCAGAGGCAAGCAGTCCAAATGCATATAGCAGTTTTTCGATAGTCCGGGCACTCGTGTCTCCGATCGGAAGTTTTATCTCCCGCACGCCAATCACATCACCTTCTAAATAGTGCGGAACACCCAGCACATCACATTTGGTACAATCCCGGAATGCCAATAACGGTTGGGCGATACGAATGAAATTTGCGCCGTCTTCCACGGCCGAACCTTCAATCGGAAACTTTTCGCCGAGCCTTGCCGCCATCAGTGCATTTTTTTGAAATGCATCGCCTTCAGCTGATACCCCTACCAGATTTGGATGATCAGAATAGATTTTGAAACTGGCACCCATGCCCAGATTGTTTATTCTGTCTGAAACTGTCCGGTAACGTGTGTGAAATTGCTTCATTCCGTTCGCATCCGACTGTCCGGAATAAAGATTCTCATCCTTGGAAAAATCATCCATCGCCACCATCAGTGCGGTGGCAGTCGCGCGTGCATTGCGGACGGGAGCGCCGGACACCTCACGAAAGGCCATAATTACGAGAACACATGCAAGCGAAATAAGAATCGCATCCATCACCATGACGATGTCAAAATTCTTGTTTGAAAACCTTGTTCTCATAAATTTTCCCCAGCGGTGGTGTCCGTGTGGGGTTAATAT